>JBEIDK010000136.1:0-8782 GCA_040383485.1 Flavobacteriales bacterium | reverse complement strand
GCTAAAACAAATAACGAAGTTTCTATTTATTCAAATAGCAACAAATTGTTTGTAAACTTTGGTGCTGAAGCTAAAGGTATTTCAACAGTAGAAGTATTTAGTTTGGTAGGTCAACGTATGGTTAGCTTAGATGCTACCTCATACCAAGGTTTACGTGAAATAAATATGAGTAACGCTGCTGCTGGTACTTACTTAGTAAAAGTAACAAACGGCGATAAGGTGTATACTGAAAAAGTATTTATAGATAAGAAATAGATTAGATTGGTATATTTTTGCAAGAGGGGGCTGTCTATTATAGACAGCCCTTTCTTTTTATAAAATAGTAAGGAAGGTTTTGACATATAAATATAAATTGTAGTTTCGCGGAAAAATAATGTATTATGGCAATTAAAATTACTGATGAATGCATAAATTGTGGAGCTTGTGAGCCAGAATGCCCAAACAATGCTATTTATGAAGGTGGTAATGAGTGGCGATACTCTGATGGAACTACATTAAAAGGTACAATTACAACACTTAATGGCTTAAATGTAGATGCCGAAAAAATAAACGAACCAAAATCGTTAGAGGTTTATTATATAGTTACTGATAAATGCACTGAGTGCGTAGGATTTCATGATGAACCTCAATGTGCAGCCGTTTGCCCTGTAGATTGCTGCATTGATGATGAAGATGCAAGAGAATCGAAAGATGAGCTTTTGGCTAAGAAAACTTTTATGCACCTATAAGAACCGGTTTAACACAGATTACGCATTAGAAATTCTATTACAACGCAAAACCCCTTCAAAATTTGAAGTAAACAACTTTTTCTCATGCATCATATATTCAATATGATTTATTCGTAAAAGTTCATATTTTATTGGGCTTTGGAGTTTCACTACGAACCCATATCGCGTAATCTGGGTTTAATTTTCTAGCAACTTAACATAGGCCTTCCAATCCCAATCATTGCCATAAAAGCAACCATCGTAATAATATAACATATCAATATTTACAATGATGCAAGTAAGAATAAACAAGCTAATCATTATTTTAGGGATATGACTATTGATGCTCCAAATTTTTATAATAGCAACCGAAAATGGAATAATTAGTAATGGATAATATTCTACCATAACCCTCATGCCATATGCACAACCGTAATTAGGACACCACCATGAAGCAAAAACATAAATGGCAATAACAAGAATTGTAACTGTTAATATGGAATTTTGAACCTTATTTTTAATGCCTATAATAATGCCAATGATTGCAATAATTATTATTGGACTATATGCCAGCCAACCATTTAATGGTGAGAACAAAAAAGTATTAATGTAAGGGCTTTTCCAATTGGTAAATCCTTCGTCAGTATAAGAATAATAAATAAATTTTCCGGTGAGATTATGCCAATAATAAAGCTGCGGACTTAATGCTAAAATAAAAATAATTACACCTAATAAAAGCAGCTTATAGTTATTTATAAAAAAGCGAATTCTATTCTTCAATCTGCATGTTTCATCTTGATAAAATAAAAAATACAACCCAAAAAAAGCATTGGTAGGCCTACATATTACTGCAATACCTAACAAAAAGAATAAAAGCATAAAATACTTAATACTTGCATTATTATAAAAATTTGGTGTAAAATAAACGATGGCCGCGAAACAAAACATTGAATAAATGTGTGAGAATCCGCAATGGTCAAAAGCATAAAAATAAATGTTAGTTCCAATAAAAAAAATGAGTGGAATTAACAAAGACATTAAATGATTTTTGGTAAGCCTAAACACTATTTTTTGAAACAACAACAAACACAATGCTGCGTAAAAACAGGCAGCAAATATTACCCAATTGGTGTAGTACCGAGAGAATACATCTTCATTTCCTCCGGTGATATTGTCAATTAAATTGCCTAACAAAAAAAAGGGTGTTATTAAAACTGCTGTACCGCTGGTATATTTAGTTTCTATAATATTTTTTTCTCTATTTACATTAAATGCATCACCAGTAAGTTGGCTAATGTTTGTAGGCAAGTCAGAAATAACATCAGCAGCAAAAAAATTAACCAAGTAAGAATAATAGCCTGCACCATCTGAGAAAACTGGAGAGTGATAATCGAAGTTATCAAACCTGCTTGTTCTATTTAGCGCTAAAAAAATAAAAATTGGCAATGCTAATATTGCGTAATAGCGATAAATAAAATGAATCAATACTTTAATTTTTTTGTGCTGCATGCTTACATTAAATAGAACTTAAAATTTATTTTGCTAATGTAAAAAATAATGTAAATTTGATACTCTATTTTTCAAATATGCGACGACCATTAGACAATGAGTTTCCAGAATATTTTAAACATTATATAAGTTTAGTGCCAGGACAGTCGGCTATTAAATTTTTAGAATCTCAGATTTTAGATTTGCAATCATTTATTTATGATATTGAGGAATATGAAAACTACACCTATGCCCCAGGAAAATGGACAGTGAAAGAAGTAATGGGGCATATTACAGATGCTGAACGGGTTTTTGGATATAGGGCAATGCGATTTGCAAGAGGAGATGAAAATGTATTACCGGGCTATGATGAGAATGTTTATGTAGCTGCTGCTAATTTTGGCAACAGAACTTTACGCGACATTTCACATGAGTTTAGTATGATGAGGCACGCCAACCTTCATCTGTTTAGAAGCTTTACACCTGAGGAGCTTAGTAGGGTTGGTATAGCAAACAATTATCCAATTTCGGTTAGGGCATTGATTTTTGTTACTGCTGGCCATCTTGAGCATCATATAAATGTTGTAAGAACAAGATATATTAATAAATAGAATGCTTTACTCGCGCTTACATAATTTTGCATAGCTACATATTTTACAAAATTCTAAATCTTGCGTTTGTTTAATTGTAATTTCTTTGTTTAGAATTTCGTTCACCATTTTGGTTATATTCTCTTCATAAACTTCGAATTGAGGCTTGGCTAATAAATTATTCTTATTAATCATTAAATTTAAAATTCCTTTCTTATAGTTTCTAAAGCTTACTATTCCCGATTGTATATTTTTGGTTGTGGGATTTTCGGATTGAAATAGGTATGCATAGTGAAGGAGTTGTAATGCTTTGTCATATTCTGTTTTTTCGAAAACTATTTCCACATCATCAACACTAAGTTTTCTTTCATCCACATTGCCAGTTTTGTAATCAATAATTCTAATGGTATCTCCTACCCTATCAATCCTATCAGCAAATCCAGTAAGTTTTATTTTTTTTAATTCTCCATTTATTAATATGGAAATTTCTGATTCTAATTTGTGTTCGAGACTTAACACTGTGAGTACATGGTTCTTTTTTTCGAAGTTCAAAATGGCAATGTACTCAGCCTTCAGAAAGTTTTTAACGAATTTTTTTGCAATATTAATAACCAATAAATTTTTCCCATCTTCTATTTTGTTTTTAATATCTATATCGTCGCAAGCTTGAATAGATACCTCAGAAAGAGACTTTTCAAATAATATTATTTGATTGGCACTAATTACTTTACCAATAAATGGCTTATATAAAATTTCAAGAATTCTATGTGCCAACTTACCTAAAACATCTGCTCCTAAAAATTCATTTGTGTCTTCATACTCGTTAAGTTTGGCAATGTATTTAAAGTAAAATTTTAATGTACAAGAATTGTAACAATTTATTGCAGTTGGAGTAAGTCCTTTGGTTTCGAAATAGTAATTGATATCATTTAATATTTCATCGTTTTTTGTAATTGATATTTCATTTATTTTTGAATTGTTAAGCTCTCCAACTAATGCAATCTTTTCTTCAAATTTTACATTGTTAAGCTCTTGTTTTATTTGAGAAATATACCTAGACATTTCTCCTCCACCAAGGCTATCAGAGTCTGCATCATAAACCAAATAAATATTTTTTGGATATTGCAATAACCTATAAAAGTTATAAGCGAAATTATAATCACTATAATTAGGTAGTGGTAAATCAAATGTCCTTCGCACATCAAACGGAATATAACTATTGTTATTTAATGATTTTGGCAATACACCTTCATTACAATTTAATACAATTAAATTTTCAAAACTCAAGCAACGAGTTTCAAGCAAACCCATTATTTGTAAACCTTGTAAGGGTTCTCCTTTATAAGAAAGATTTAATGATTTTATACTTTGTTCAATAAACTTTTTTATTGTTTTAAAGGTAAACCCACTACCTCTATTGTTTTCATTTAATCTAACCTTTATATGCTCAATAAATAAAATAGTTTCACGTAATTCATCTTTAAGTAAAGTATCGTTTTCATCAACTAATTCATGGTAGCTATTCAAGAAAAATATTATTCCGTCAAACAATTGTAAGGGATTTGATTCTATAAAAAGTTTACCATTGAGCGTTTCTGAAACCTGTTCATTTTCAATTTTAAGAATTTTAAATAGTTGTTTTTTACTTAAATATGGAGCATTATACCTGACAATTATATCAATCCAATCCTGCACATTAATACCAAACTTTAAATGGAAGTAGTTTGATGTAAAAGATTGAGAAAAAAAATCGATAAAAGTTTTAAAATAATACCGTAAACTATTTTCAGTTTCATTTTTTATGGAACAAAAAATACTGATATAATTTATTATCCACTGCGCCGATTGAGAATTTTTTAATGTGTAAGACATAGACACATTAACATTTTTGATTTTATTTGGTAAAGAATTTAATACCACTGGCAGCATATTTTCATTTGCAAGAACGATTGCAGTATTACTCCAATCTTCACAATTCAAATCATTGAGTATTTTATTAAGTAGTTTGGCTTGAGGAACCATTTTAGCAGCTCCAATAATTTGTATGTTTTTTTCTATGCTGGCAAAATTCGAAATAATTCTATTGAATAATTTATCACTTTCGCCGTAAAAAGTATTCATGTTAGCACGCATAAAATAACCCGCTTCATGATTTATATCGTTTAGATAAAAAGAGTCTGTATCCCAAATAAATTCTAATTTATTGGCATTATTTAATTTTTTAAACATTGATGTTTCAGCATTACTGAATGCATTAAAGCCTACAACAAAGAGCATGTCAGAATTAATAACATCAAGAATATTATTTGAGAGCCATTTGTTAGCTTTACCAATATTAGCTTTTGATAAGCTTTCTAAGTGTGCATTTAAAATATCATAATTTTTAAACTGAGACTTAAAAAAACTTAAGTATTTTTTTTGAATTTCTGTAAGCTCAGGTTGCTCAGGGTTCCATAGTTCTAGTGCTTTAGAGTCATTTAAAAAGGAATATAAATCTTTGGCATCAGCAAGCGAACTGTCTATTGCATTAAAATCATCAATAGCAGTAAAAGCCCATGAAGCAAACTCTTCGAAATTTATGTCCTCTTGCTTGTATTCATTCCTTAAAGCATCATAAAAATTTAATAGCACATCAGTAGTGTCTAAAATTTCGCCTTTATGCTTATAACAATCAATTATAAACTCCTCAATAGAAAAAACATTGTCTTTTATTTTCCAGCATAAATTTTTAAAGTAGGTTGCTGCCCGTCTGGAAGGCAATATAACTTTACAACGATTGTAGTAAACGCTGTTTTCTATAACACTTGCGGCATAACTTAAAAATATTTGCATATGTAACCGTTGTAAAACTAAAATTTCAAGATTAGTGAAATTAAGTTTGAAATAAACAAAAAATAAACTTTCTTTGCCACCCAAAATTTAAAAAAATGGCTGGATTAGTAACTGTATTAATTATTATTGTTTGTTTATTATTAATACTTGTAGTGTTAGTGCAAAATTCAAAAGGAGGAGGCATCGCAAGTAGCTTCGCTTCATCTAATCAAGTTATGGGAGTTCAAAAGACTTCTGAATTAATTGAGAAAGTGACCTGGGGATTAGCAATTGCGTTAGTTATATTAAGCATATTTGCTAGCTTTCTATATAAAAGTGGTGGTGCAGTTGTAAAAGATACTGAACTTAGAAATAAAATTGATAATGTAAAAGCACCGAAGCCTGTTCAAAATATGCCTCCAGGTGCAGCTGACAAAAAACCTTAATTGAAATTGTTTTTTTTAAGATATTTGCCTCATAACATTGTGAGGCTTTTTTTTTATGTTTCAAAAATTAAAAGAAAATAAAGGTTTATTTTTTCTTGTAAAGTCATTACTAATTTATCTAGTTTGGGTAATTTCATACAGGTTATTTCTGCATGAAAAAAGTCCTATTGACTTTTTTTTAATTGATAACCTCACTTCGTGGACAGCAAAAATACTTCAATTGTTTAATTACAAAATGATGACTTTTCCGGCTGATGTTGATAGATTGGGAGCTGTAGGCATTGATGGCTCACATGGAGTTTTAATAGGTTACCCTTGTAATGGTTTGGAATTATTTGCCTTATTTACTGGTTTTGTAATGGCTTATCCAGGACCAATAATTAAGAAATTATGGTTTATTCCATTAGGTATTATTAGCATTCATATTTTAAACCTATTGAGAGTTATTGGTTTAGCATTATTATCTTATTATGCGCCAGAAAAGTTAGAATTTAATCATACATATACTTTCACATTTTTAATTTACACCTACGTATTCATGCTTTGGATGCTATGGGCACTCAAACTATCAACCAAAGGATAGTTAAAATTCAGTTTTTTTTATTTTTTCGATATCTGAATTTACTTACATTTGAGACAAAATATAAAAAATGAAAAAAATAATTACAATATTATGTGCTTTGTTAATTAGCACTTTTACCTATGCTCAAACATTTACAGCTAATGGCAATGTTCTAATAAGCGATAATTCACATTGCTATTTGCCAGTTTCAGTAAGTGGATTACCAACTTCAATGAGTATGTCGTTTGGTATTTTAAATAGTTGCCTTAATATTACTCATACTTATACCGGCGATTTAAAATTGTTTCTTATATCTCCTCAAATGGATAGCATTATGTTATCGAGCAATAATGGTGGTGGCGGAAATAACTATACCAACACTTGTTTTACAGAATTATCGCCCAATAGTTTTATTTCGGCAGTTGGGGTTACAGCACCTTTTACTGGAAATTTTCATCCTGAATACTCACTTAATTTATTTAATACTGCATCACATAATCCAAATGGAATATGGAAGTTGATGGTTAAAGATGAGGTTGCAGGAGATACAGGTAGGGTTACAAGTATTTCTTTAACTTTTGGCAATAATCCTCCAACTGATCCACTTCCACCTCCTGGCCCTTGCGGTTTTAATGCTGTAAATAATTGTTTTTGCCCCGATGGTTCAACAGATTGTGATTTATTACCTGATATGACTGCTAGTGGTCAAATAATTATAGACCAACACACTGAATATCCTGGTTATATTACACTGAGTAACGCAACACCCAACATAGGTTGGGGACCAATGGAAATTCATGGTGTTGATACTTGTTTTTGCGGCACTACAATGGTACCATGTTCAACAACAGTGTGCCCAAATGGCCAGCCGGTGAAGCAAATGGTAATGCAAACAATTTATCACAAAAATGGTAATGTTATGACAAGTTATATGCGTAACGCTGGTACAATGAGTTATCATCCAACGCATGGTCATATACACGTTGACAGTTGGGCAGATTATACCTTGCGTGAAGCAACTAATGATCCTAACCCACTTAATTGGCCAATAGTAGGCACTGGTACAAAGCAAAGTTTTTGTTTAATTAACCTTGGCGATTGCACTGCTAATCCAGGATTATGTGTTGCAAATAACAATGATACCTTAACAATGGACTCAATACCAAATGCACCATTAGGAAACGTTTCCGGTTGTGGTGTTGACCAAGGAATCTACGTGGGCAAGCTTGATATTTACTCTCAAGGTATGGGAGGACAAAACATTCAATTCGGTGATATTTGCAATGGTAATTATTATATAGTTTCTGTTACTGATCCTGATAATTGGTTTTTAGAACAAGATGAAACCAATAATGCTGTTGCAGTGCCTATTGCACTTACGGATCAAAAACCACTGCCTGCAGCTAACTTTAATTATAATATAAATGTACAAGCAGGTGCATTTGCTGGAGATACAATTGCGGCCAATGCTTTTTGGTGGGATTTTGGTGATGGAAGTCCGGCAGATAGCAGCAATTTAATTGTTGCACATAACTATAGTGCTAACGGAACTTATATTGTACATTTCTATGCAATGAATACTTGCGGAACAACTGTAAAAACTGATACAATAGTTATTAATTCTGTTGGTATTAATGAAACCATAAATAATACTAACTTTTTAAAGTTGCTCCAAATCCATTTAATAATAGTACTAATGTATCTTATTTATTAGTGAATGGTGCCGAAGTAAATATTGATGTATATGATATTTTAGGTAGTAAAGTTTCTACTATTACCTCAGGGTATCATGCTTCAGGTAATTACAAATTTGAATTTAATCCAACAAATAGCAATCTATCAAAAGGGACCTACTTTCTGAAGTTTAGCTCAAATGATAAGGTTAGCGTTATTAGAATTATTTTTGAGTAATAATTATTTTAAAGCAATTAGCATCACTAAAATTAATCTGTTTTTTCTATGCGCTTGCATCAGCTTTACTATAGCCTGTGGTCAAGTAAAATCGAATAACGATTCAACTATTCAAGTAAATATGGCGAACGAACAAAAAAATGACAAAATGAAAGTTGAGGTATGGAGCGATATTATGTGCCCATTTTGTTATATAGGAAAGAGAAATTATGAAGCAGCTTTAAGCAAATTTGCAGATAGTAATGATATAGAAATTGAATGGCACAG
>JBEIDK010000135.1:0-8815 GCA_040383485.1 Flavobacteriales bacterium | reverse complement strand
GTAATTTAGAAAGCTGAATAGCACCAGATTCGTTATCTGTTTTACCTATTTTAAAAATTGTTTTTAATTTATTTATCCATTCTGGAGGTAGTGCACCCAAACTGCCATCGGCAAGTTTTATGAACTCTTGCCCATCAACAATTGCTTTTTTCAAGTCTTTGATTGGCACTATATTTTCTCCGAAGCTTAATTCAATTTTTACATCAAACCAATCAATACTATTGCCTGCTTTAAGTTCAAATTTTGCTGGATTTGGATTGTACTTAAATAATTCTAGTTTTTCCTTACCAATAATATTTATATTATTTTCTTGTAGTAAGTTAAGTAAATTAAAAAACCAATTATCTTTTAGGGCTTCATTAAATTTTAAATAAAAGAACCCTCTATTAATTTGCTTTGGAAAATTGGGGTGAAGGGTTGTTAAAAATTGAATGTGTTTTTTTTCTGCTTCTAAATTTCTATTTATTAGTAAATGTTCTCCCTTAAATTCATACTTTAATTCACCGTTGCCATGTAAGGTATTTATTTCATCGTATTTAAAATATGGCTCCAACAATAAAAAATCTGGCTCTAAATCCGATAATCGCACATTTGTTTCAAAAGTTTTAGCATCAATAATCTTTGGCATGGCCTCTTCAGGCAAATTGATTTCTGCGATGTTTTTCAATGGCATAAGGTATCTATTTACAAGTTCCGTTAAATTTTTAGCTGGCAGCATAACTTCCGTTTTGTTTTTAAACTCCCAAACCAAGGAGAACTGCTTTTCGTTTGCTACTGCATATATTATGTTATCGATTTTTAATAGTGCATTGTTAATAATGTTTTCTTCATTTAGCTTGTATTCCTTATCGTTTACTATTGCTACAATGCTTAAGGAAAAGAAACTTCCAATTTGATTTGTGTTAATCTTTATCTCAACTAATTTATTTGAGAACCTTAGTTGTTCTAACTTATTTAAAACTATTTTATTGCTGTTTGCATCGTCCCAATATACATTTGCTTTAGTATTTAAATGTTCAGAGTATTTAATAACATCATCGCGTAAAACTTTACCTATAGCATTTTGTTGTTCAATGCTTAAATTACTGTAATTTGATAGTGATTTGGACCAATAATTAGTATATCCAACTTTTGCCTTTTCAAGTATTTCAGAAATTCCTAAATAGTGTAGATGATAAACAAAATCAACTTCATCAGGAACAAGCTGTTCCATTGCTTCATAGCTTTCGGCTATTTTTGATATTGAGGAGCTTCCTATTTTTGTTGGCTCATTAATTGTTCCTGCTTCTACAGGATATAAATCGATTTTAATACCTGGATAACTATTTAATTTGCGAAAAACAATAATGTTTTCGGCTAAGTTCAAATCGGATTTATCTATAATTTCAAGATTATTTATCTCTGCTAGTTTTTTATTCGTTTTTTCAAGCCAATTCCACTCTTCTGGTTTTATTATATTGTGATTTTTAGATTCAATAACTATTTCATTGTTCTGATATAAGAATTGGAAATACCTTGATTCTGGGTCATCAAGTGTAATGCCATATTCTGCTAGTAATTCATTTTTTTCCTTCGTAAAATCAAGCAGTTTAAAAAAATAATCTTCGCCAAAGTTTATTTGAAAATACATTAAAGCTGTAATTCTATGTTTGCAAATAGAATTGAAATGACTTTCAAAACTGCAAGAACAATTACTATAAATGTTATTGTTTATAGATTTAAACTGAGTTGTTTCATTTTCATTTGCTGTTTCATACCTAATAGAAACAATGCCCTTGTCCTCAATTAAATCTTTAAGTATAGATTGTTCTGGTGCAACTTGAGCCTCCTTTCTAATTTTGTTTTTTTCTATTACTGGCATAGGGCTTAAAAATTGCCATGTATTTATCTTTACTTGTGGCAAAACAACCCATTCAATAGTTTTTTCAACTGTAGGTTTTGGAAAGTTATCTAATTCTTGTTCGTCTACAAAGTTTACAAAGTCCTCCTCGCCTAGTATTTCAGAGTTTTTTGTAGCAATAAAACACGCTGTTATGTGCTTACATGGGTAAGGGTAAGAATATTCATTACAATTACAAAAAGACTTTATAAGATTTTCTAAATCAATTAATACCTCATAGCTAGAGTTAGTGCCTTCACTTTTACATTTGAATAATAACTTGCCTAAACTTTTTTCTATAAATTGAACACTATCGTTTTCAAAAATTCTTTTGCCTTTTTTAATTGTAGCAATATCAATTTTGTTTATAAAGCTAATGATTGATTGTAAGTTATTCATATTGAATTTTTGACAATCTGGTTTGATTGTGGTAATTTGTTTAATTAAAATTGTAGATTTTTTGTTTGACAAAAAGGTTGAAAAAGCAAATGCTCTCTCAACCTTTTAATTAAGTACTAAAATAAATATTATTTTAAGTTTGATAAACAATTTTTTATGGCCTCAAAATTAGGCAATTCATTAGCGTTTTCTAATACTTCGGCATATTGCACAATACCCTCTTTGTCTATTATAAATGCGCTGCGCTTTGCAACTCCTTTTGTGCCTGCAGCAAACACTTCGTATTTGCAATCGTAAGCGGTCATTGCTTCCTTATTAAAATCACTCAATAATGGAAAATTTATTTTTTGCTCCTCTTTAAACTTTGCATTAGCAAACGGAGAGTCAACGGAAATTCCAAATACTTGGGCACTCAAACCCTCGTAGTATGCAATATCATCTCTTGTGTTACAAAGCTCTTTTGTACAAGTTCCGGTAAACGCGAATGGGTAAAATAACAATAACACATTCTTGCCAGCATACATGCTTAATGTTTGTATGTTTTTTTCTGTATCGGGTAAATTAAAATCAGGTGCTTTTTGTCCTTTAACTATCATTTTATTATTATTTGAATTAGGTCGGCAATGTTAACCAAAAGTTTGCAGAATATATTTAAATAATATTTTCTTAATATTGAATTTAATAAATCTTTAATTCGGTTATTTGCTGCTCTTTTTATGCAACTATCAGTTATTATTGTTAATTATAATGTTTGTTACTTTCTTGAGCAGTGCCTTCATTCTGTTCAGAAATCAATGGGTAATTTATCGGCCGAGGTAATTGTTGTAGACAATAACTCTGTTGATAATTCAGTATTAATGGTTAAAGAAAATTTTTCGTTTGTTAAGCTTATCGAAAATAAAAAAAATACAGGCTTTTCTTATGCAAATAATCAAGCCATAAAAATTAGTTCTGGTAAGTATGTGCTTTTATTAAATCCTGATACTATAGTAGAAGTTGATACCTTTAGTAAGGTTCTTTCGTTTATGGAATCTAATGAAAATGCTGGTGGTTTGGGAGTAATGATGATTGATGGAAAAGGAAATTTTTTACCAGAAAGCAAAAGAGGGCTGCCAACGCCAACGGTTGCTTTCTTCAAAATTTTTGGACTTGCAGCTCTTTTTCCAAAATCAAAAATTTTTGGTAAATATCATTTGGGTTTTCTTGATAAAGAAAAAATTCATGAAGTAGAAATACTTAGTGGCGCATTCATGCTTTTGCGAAAATCAGCTCTTGATAAGATTGGCTTACTTGATGAGGATTTTTTTATGTATGGAGAAGATATTGATTTGAGTTATCGGCTAATAAAGGGTGGTTACAGGAATTACTATTTCCCCGAAACAAGGATAATTCATTACAAAGGAGAGAGCACAAAAAAAAGTAGTATTAATTATGTATTTGTTTTTTACAGGGCAATGGTAATTTTTGCTGGCAAACATTTCTCACAACAAAATGCTAAAACATTCGGATTTTTAATAAACATTGCTATTTATATAAGGGCATTTCTTGCATTAATAACAAGGTTTATAAAGGGTTCTTTACTTCCAATAGTAGACTTTTGTTTATCTTATTCTATTTTATTAATTACTAGTAAAGTATGGCAACAATATGGAAAACATGCTGATGGAAATTTTTTTCCTGATAGATTTTTTAATTTAGTGCTACCGGCCTATGCTTTTATTTGGCTCATGTCATCCCAATTAAATGGCGCATATGATAAGCCCATCAAGATTTATAATTTGGTTAAAGGATTATTAGTCGGCACTTTAGCCATTTTGGTTATTTATGGCCTGCTACCGGAATCAGCAAGGTATTCCAGAGCTGTTATCTTAATTACAGTTCCTGTTTTAATTATGGTATTAAGTGTTGTTAGATTTATATTAAGTAAACTAAAATTAAAAGATTTTGAACTAGAAAACCATAAAAACAATAGGTTTGCAATAGTTGGAAATCAGTCAGAAGTAAAAAGAGTTTCTGATGTTTTGTCTAAAACGTCAGTTAAAACAAGTCATCTCATATTCATTGGGCTAGGCGAGCATTTAGATAAAAGTTTTTTTATTGGAAACACTTCTCAACTAAAAGAAATTGTTGAGATTTATAAAATAGACGAAGTAATATTTTGTGCGAGTGATTTGTCTTCTAACCAAATAATTGACTTCATGTCATTGCTAGGTAGTGCTCATGTTGATTTTAAAATCGCACCCCCTAAAAGCTTGTATATAATTGGCAGCAATTCGTTAGATACTGCTGGAGATTTATATATTATTGATTTGAAAACTATTTCAATGCCTGAAAATGTAAGAAACAAACGCATTCTTGATTTAACTGTAAGTTTTTTAATATTAACCATAACCCCTATTTTAATTTGGTTTAATAGCAACAAAACAAAGTATTTTACAAATTTGTTTTATGTATTTATTGGTAAAAAATCGTGGGTAGGTTATGCACATACGAAATATAATATGTCTTTGCCTAAAATCAAAAATGGTGTATTGTCAAGCGCCAATGCGCTTATTGAAGAAGTTTTTGATGAGAGTACGTTGCAATTAATGAATGAACATTACGCTAAAAATTACCAAGCGGTCAATGATTTAAAAATAATAGCTAAATCATTAAATAAGCTTGGACAATAAAATTTAAAATGCTCCAGAGAACTGCTCTAAAAATCTGATGTCGTTTTCGAAAAAATGTCTCAAATCGTTGACCTTGTATTTTAGCATAGTGATTCGTTCAATGCCCATTCCAAAAGCAAAGCCGGTAAATTCGTTTGGGTTAATACCAGAGTTTTCTAGCACCTTAGGGTCAACCATTCCGCAACCTAAAATTTCTACCCAGCCACTATGTTTGCAAATATTACAACCACTTCCGCTGCAAATATGACAAGTGATATCAACTTCCGCACTTGGCTCTGTAAAAGGAAAATATGATGGTCTTAGTCTTATTTCTGTACCGTCACCAAACATTTCTTTTGCAAAGTAAAGCAACGTTTGTTTAAGGTCAGCAAACGAAACATTTTTATCAATATACAGTCCTTCAACTTGATGAAACTGACAATGTGCACGAGCACTAATTGCTTCATTTCTATATACACGCCCAGGCATAATTATCCGAATAGGAGGTTTCTGGGTTTCCATTATTCTAACCTGAACAGAAGAGGTGTGTGTTCT
The DNA here is from genome assembly GCA_040383485.1 of Flavobacteriales bacterium. Taxonomy (GTDB): domain Bacteria; phylum Bacteroidota; class Bacteroidia; order UBA4408; family UBA4408; genus JBEIDK01. Next base: position 3,331 of record JBEIDK010000135.1, on the reverse strand, counting down.
TAATGCAATATCATTTTCAATAAAAAATGTATCCTGCATATCACGCGCCGGATGGTCTTTTGGAAAATTAAGTGCCGAGAAATTATGCCAATCGTCTTCAATTTCTGGTCCTTCACTTACAACAAATCCTATTCTAGAAAAAATATCGATAATTTGTGTTCTTACAATTGATAGTGGATGTCTAGAGCCCAACTGAATTGGGTCTGCGGGCAGTGATAGGTCAATACTGTTATTAACTACTTGTTGTTCTGATTCTTCTATCTTTTCTTGCCAATTTGCAATTGTTTCTTGTACAAGGCTCTTTAATTCATTTAAGGGCTTTCCTAAGTTTTTTTTTAACTCTCCATCAACATTTTTAAAATCATCGAATAAAACAGAAACCAATCCTTTTTTACTCATCATTTTAATCCTAAACTCTTCTATTTGGGCTTTTGTATTAGGCGCAAATAGCCTTGTCTCTTCAATTAAATCTGAAATTCTTTCTTGCATTTTTATGTTTCTCTAATGTGGAAAAGCAAATTCTTAATAAAGACTTTATTCTTGCAATAACCAAGCATCAAATCCCTTTTCCTTTACATTGCTTTTTGCTGCATTTGCCTCTGACTTAGATTCAAATTTATTACAACTAACCCTTATTAATCCTCCCTGACTTTTTCCTTGAATATAAGCATGAAACCCCTTCGAATTTAATGCACTTACAAGTTCATCTGCATTTTCTTGAGTTGAAAATGCTCCAACAATTAAATGAATAATATTATCATTGTTATGCTCAATGGCTTGCTCTTGCTTAGCAACTGGAGTTGATATTGTTGTTGTGTTTGAATTTGTTACCGCCTCCTGGTTCTCTGGAATTTTAAACTTAATGTCTTGTTGTTTTGGAAGTATCGTTTGAATTCTTTCAGAATATTTTGTATCAACTATGCTAGGATTGATAAACGGATATAAATTCGAGTAATTAATACTCTTTAACCCAATTAAAAAATCTGTTTTTGCTGGAATATATATAGCCGCAATTAGAATGGGAATAGCAACTGCGTAAGGAACTAATTTCTTTAATCCAATTTGTTTAATCAACTTTAATTTTGGGTTTACAACAAATTTTGGTAATGGCTTATTATTTTGTTTAATTGTTAACTCACTAATTGATGGAAGGTGAAAACTTAAACAGCCAAACGCTTCAGGATTGTAATTAATAAAACTTGCCGGTTCAAATTGAATGTTGGCTTCTTTATCAACAAAAAATCTACCCACCTCAGCAATGCTTAATTTTTTACTTTCTAAGAGTTCTTTTTTCCATTGACTTACTTGAAGTTCAACCCAATTGTTAGCCTCACTAAATGAAATGTTCTTATTGAGTGCAACATGATTTACCAATAAGCCATCTGACTTATTTAAATTATTATTGAACGCAAGTTGTTTCTTGGGAGGGTAAAAAATATGTTGAGTGCTATTATAACTAGCATTAAGATGTTGCGCTACAATACCTCCAAAATTAGGTATTATTACACAATCAAAGCTAAACAGCAATTGTTGTATGTAGTATTCTAAATTCATTAGGGTGCTAAAATATACAAATGGCTCTAATATTTCAAATATATTAAATTTATATTTTTCAGTTTTTTTATTTTAATAATTGGTCTAAAACTTCTAACAGTTCTTCTTCTCTTTTTTCCATTGAATAGTTCTCAATAATTCTATTGCGTGCTGACATAGACAGATTGGTCTTATTGCATATTATTGCCTCTTGAATAATTTGTTGTAGGAGTAAAACATTTTTTTGTGGTAGTATAAATCCTGTTTCAGAAATAATCTCAGGTATTGACGATACGTTAGAGCCAATAGGAATGCAACCGCATAACATCGCTTCAGAAAGCGCATTTGGGAAACCTTCTGACATAGATAATTGTAAATAAAATTCGTAGTTACTTAAAAGTGCTGGTAATTTATCATTAGGAACATACGGCAAAAGAGTAATATTATCAGGCAAATCATTAATACTTGAGGAAATCCCAATTAAAAAGAATTTACATTCAGGTAATAGTTTTGCAACATCTATTATTAAATCGACCCCTTTAATTTTGGCTCTAATTTTATTGTCCAGATTTGCGGCAATTGTTATGAATGAGTTTGGTATACGTTGAGTGGGTATGTTGCTAAAAACTTGTGAATCGTAGCCATTATGAATTACTTTGATTGGGGTTCTTAAATTTTTGCAGTGTACCAATATTCCTTGTTGTTGCGAGTCATCATTTTGATATGTATAATCTGATTTTACTAAACATCTATGTACTGGTAAAATTATTGATGCGTTTTTATAAGAAAAGTTAGTAAGTATGCCTAGCCATTTTTTGGTATAGTTTCCATAATTTACAGATAAGAATTTTACACAATCAATACCTCCAGGTATAAGAATAACTTTTTTATTAAGTAGTTTTCCAAAAATAATAGGAAGTACGCTGTGGTATCCAACAAATTGACAGATAATAATATCGGTTTTAGTAATCTCTTTTACTAAAAATATTAACTGTTTAAATAGTAATAATAATAATGAAAGCTTGCCTTTTATATCAAAAGAAAACTCTTTTATAATATCAAATCGCTTATGAAAAACTATTAAATCTTTCTCTACAAATGTTGCTTTAGCGTGATAAAAGTATAATGCTTGCAGCATTTTTATTTAAAGTTTTAAACGCAGTTTCACACTCAGCAAAGCCTTATCGGCGGATGATTTGTAATGCACAGTTTCTAATACCTTTCGTGGTTTTAGAATTATCCATTGGTAATCACTCTCAACAGTGGTTAATGAATACGACTCTAAAGAATGTATATAAAAACCATTTGGATAAACGTTTTGTACCAACAAATCAGTATAAATGGATTGGTCAATAATTTGCATTTGTTCGGGTTTGTTTTTACGCACCCACTCTAGCATGTAAGGGTTTGGTAAATTGATGGCAACAACTGAATTTTCGTGTATATTTTCGCGTATTACTTTAAATAAATTAAGGTGTTGCTCAATAGGTATGTGTTCTATAACATCGGGCATCAATACAAAATCAAACTTTGTTTTGTAGGTAAAGCTACTCATGTCAGAAACGATAAACTCAATATTATTGCGTGTTGCAAAAGTTTGCTTTGCAATATCAATACTTTTAGAACTTATATCAACACCTACCAACATACCATTGCTTACAAAATTGGCAACCAAACCACTTGCTGTGCCAATACCACAACCAATTTCTAACACTTTAGAGTTCGGTTGCAAGCCAGCTTGTTTTAATTTTTTAATGATTGTGCGGTGGCGACTATTTACGCCCATTTTCTTTTGGCG
>JBEIDK010000134.1:0-9000 GCA_040383485.1 Flavobacteriales bacterium | reverse complement strand
TGGCGAATGAAATCATCCGTCCTCGAATAAATAGCAAGTAGATTGAGGGCTTGCTCTGCCTTGGTTTTCCATGCGTTTTTTATTGGTTGGTTTATTTTATTTTCATTTCTTGCATTGTCTGTCAATGCTACTTTGTGAACTTTGATATTTTTAAAATTCGAAGCTGCCATATTCGCTATTTCAAGCAAATCGTCTGGATTTTTCGGTAATGGATAGGTTTGAATTATTGTCGCTTTCTTCTGATTTAAACTGTCAATTTTAGAATTGCCAAATGCTCTTGTAAGCATACCATCTAATGCACCCCAAGTTCCAGCACCTGCATTTTCTTTTACAATTTCATTTTCAACTTCATTCAACTTATTCATAAAGTCGGCTAAACTACTAATAGTATTTGTGCCGTTGTTATTCGTTTGGTTTTCTGTTTCACGAACAATTTTAGCACCGCACCACTCACAATGAATAGATGTTACTGCTACTGGATTTTTACAAGAATTACACTTTAACATTCGGCTTATAGTTTAGATAAAAGTTCTTTTTTCTTTTCAGTAAATTCTTCTTCGGTCAGAGTACCTGCGGTTTTTAATTCGCCTAGTTCTTTTAAAAGTTTCAACACTTCATCTTTATTCACTCCTGCGTTGTTGTTTTGATTTTGCTGAATATTTTGTGTAGTATTAGTCATTAAGTTTCCCATTGTATTTGCAATAGGAGTAACCATTCCAAGTCCAACAACTGTCCCTAAAATTCCACCGTCTCCGCCAATACCACCACCAATATTTTCGGCTGCTTTTTCAGTTGTGTCAAATGTTCTTTCAACTTTATACACTTCTAAATTTTCTGCTCTACGTTTCAACCTCATGCGTTCTTCCATGTCTTGCGACATTAATCTATGGAAGTCGTCAACGATTTTTTTAACTCTTGGGTCTTCGTCAACAACCGGAATTGCTTCGATGTTGAAGAATTCTAAATGAAGTCCGTATTTCGCAAGTGCTTCTGAAATTATTCCTTTTACTGCTCCTGAAACTTCTGAAACAATGGCTTCTAATTCAAGCGGATTTAGGTTTTGTTCTTTTGAAATTCTTGTAATTGCAGTTTTTACATTTTCAGTAATAATTCCTCTAAAAAATTGTGTTAGCTTGTCTGCTTCAAAGTCTGGAACTGTCCCAATAATTTGATTAAGAAAAGTTTTTGCGTCTGCAACTTTTACCGCAAAACTACCTCTTGATGTAATTGGAATTGGAACTCTAAAATTTGGTTCCATCATATTAAATGGAATAAGTCCAAATTTTGTGTCCATAGCAACGGCTTTGTTTATAAAATAAACTTCCGCCTTAAATGGGCTTTGTCCGCCAAATGCAAGTCCAATTAAACTTGATAAAATTGGAAGATTTTGAGTTGATAAAGTATGTGTCCCTGGCTCAAAAATGTCGAGCAGTTGTCCACCTTTAATAAATAATGCTTGTTGTGATTGGTTAACTACGAGTTGTGTCCCAAGTCGTAATTCTTCATCACGTTTGCTGTCAACTTTTGGTCTCCATTTCCAAACCAAAGCGTTGTTTGGTCCGTCATACTTTAATACGTCAATTATTGCCATGTCTGTGCGTTTTAGGTGCGTTGGGTAAAATTAAATGTGGTGCAATTGTGTCGGCTTGTGGGCTGGCTTGCACCTCTTTTAATTTTACGAAGCGTTGGTTTCTATTTTTCAAAAGTATCATTTTCTTTTTATTGTCGTTTCATGTTTGCACTGTCGTCCTTTACAATGACCGCTAACTCTTTAATATACGCAAGTACTAATTTTTATTTCAAATATCAAAATATATTTAAAAGTTAATCAGGTTAAGGTTTAAGGCTATTTTTTATGACTTACGTATTTTGTGTTATTTTTTTGTTTTATTTGTAAAAAGATATTCAAAATACGCAGGTATGTTTCAGGCTAGTAATTACAATATTCAACTGGATGTGCATCGCAATAAATCAATTATTGGGTTTAGGTTTGGCATTAATGCCAATTTACTAGCGCATCTCAAATTGCATTTTAAGAATGTGTTGTGGAGTCAATCTAAACGCTTTTGGTATGTGGTTGCCTCGGCCGAAAATAAAGCGTTAGCTGGTTTACATAACGTAGTTAGTTCTAAATCGGTTTTGATGTATATTCATTCGGTGAATCAAATTGCCTTGAATGATTTTGTTGCTGAACTTAAACTTAAATCATACAGCATAAATACTCAGCGCACTTATATGGTTGAATTTTCGCAGCTGTTATATGCGCTTAAAGAGCATCCTGTTAAAGATATTAGTTCAGAAAAAGTAAAAAGTTATTTGTTGTATTGCATCAACAATCTAAAAATAAAGGAGTTTCAGCTTAACTCACGCATTAACGCTATTAAATTTTACTTTGAACAGGTACTCAAGCAATCTGATTTTATGATTGATATTCCTCGCCCTAAAAAACCTAGCACTTTACCAAAGGTTATCAACGATAAGGATATAAAAAAATTGTTTGAGGTTACCGAAAATCTAAAACATAGGCTGATGCTTAAGCTTTGCTATGGCATGGGTTTGAGGGTGAGTGAAATTGTAAATTTAAAAATTATACATATTGCTATTTGTTGCGTAATTTGTGTATTTATTTATTCACCTCCTACTTTTTTAGCGACTTTACAGGTTGCGCCGTTTTGTTTTTTCTGTGGATTATAAATCCACTTTTAAATGCTATTGATTGCAAATCAATGCCAGTGGGGGCTCATAATCCAGCAATTTTAGTCTGAAAATATTTCGTAAATCTTTCAAGGTTGTCTTTGAACCTAGCGAATTGTTGTGGCCAGTCGTTTTTGTTTGAAAAGTCAAGTTTTTAAATCTCCATTAGATTAAAGCTATTTGATTAATGATATTTTTGTCATTACCAATCTATTTTTATTACGCTCTTAAATAATTAATAATATAATAATGTAGCGATATAGATAATAAATTATTTAGAATGCGGCCTCAATGTAAAGTCTATTTTGCTAAAATAAGTTTGCTTCTTATTTCAAATTGAAACTATAATTGAACTATTTATTAATATTATACCCACTTTTAAAAGTTAAAATACCATGCAAAAGTTTAAGCTCATAGTCATAATATTTGTTTTGTTTTCTTGTATTGCTTGCAATAAATTTAGCATTCAAAACATAGAAGTATTGAATAACCTAAAGGAAGAATCAAATATATTAAATGTTGATTTAAAGGATGCATTGAGCAAGGGTATCATCGTACCATCTAGTAGACAAACAGATAATGGTTTTTTCAATTTTAAATTTACAATAAAGAACCCCGAAAAAAATAAATACTATTACAAAATTTACTATCAAAATTCATCTTACCAATATCCCTTAAATGTTGATAGTTCATCGTTATATAACAAACTTTGTTCCGAAAACTTCTATGGTTCATGGGAAACTACTGAAATTGGATTTAAAGAGTTGGAAACCGATGAAAACTCTAATGATATTGATGTACTTGATTCATTTAGAATTGTTGGAAACCCTAGAAATGAAGAAAAATATTTTGGTCAAGAGTTTACAAAATTTAAAATCTCTGAGTCCGCAATTCAAGAAAAAATTAACAGCATTAAAGGAACTCCAGAATGGTTGAATGCCATTAAAAAGAAAGCTGCCGATGGAAATAAAAGTTTAGAGGAACAATTGTATTTAGATGCCAAATGGGTAATTACCTCTGAGTTGAATAAAGGTAATTCGAATAACAGGTGGAAAAGAAATCCTCGCATGGGTAACTATGATTTTATACTTGTAATTGCTGATGATGAAGGACTATCTAAAATACCGACCTACATTCAAAATATTTCACAGTTAGGCCCCGATGGCTATTTTGTAAATCCTTTTTATTATTTTAAATACAATGTAAATCCCGATTCAACTAAAGGAATAAGTACTTTTTATTTTGAAAATAAACTGAGTTTAAAAACAATTATCACCCCCGAAAAAGGGATTTACATCAACTCAAATGAACGCCCACCAAATATTGATAAGTCCAATTTTTGTAATGAATGTAATGAGTCAGACGATAAGTTTAATAACGCACTATTCGAAGAGAACTATCATTCAACAATCAATGAACATAAAATACCAACAATTCCACTTATTAGTGATTTGGATGCCAATGAGTATACCCTTTCAGATTATTTATCTAATGATACTAAATCACTAAAGCTTAAGCCTCAAAACATTCACTATGGTAGCAAACCATGCGAATACATTAAGCAAAAAAATAACTACATAGAATTAATTAATAAGGGTAACAACAACCTTGAATTGGCTGAAAAAAGAAATATTGGTGTTAAAACAAGAGTTGGATTTACCTATGGAAAAATTACCGCTAAGGTTAAATTTCCATCTTTACTTAATGCAACCAATGTGTGGAACGGGCTTACAAATGCTGTTTGGTTGCTTTATCAAGACAAGGACCAATGGAATAATAGAAGAATAACGGAAACAGGTTACACTGAAAAAGGATCATATTCAGCCGATGCTCCAAGAATTACAAATACGTCATATTCCGAAATTGATTTTGAAATTGTAAAAGCAAGTAAAAATTGGCCAGACCAATCATATAAAAATAATATACCTCAAAAAATAGACGACCAAAAGAATAGTAATATTATTGTAGCGCTAACAAATTGGGACTTATGCAACAAAGATCCTAAAAAATACTTTAGTGGTGTTGATAGCGTTCCACATTTAAATAAAAAGTTTGAAGCCAATCGTTGGGCAGATTATTATCAAGCTTTAACCATGCGTCATGAAGATAAAAACGCTGAATTATTTGGTAAGGAGTATTACTACTATCAAATAGAATGGAAACCTGGCGAAATAATTTGGAGAATTGGTGCTGATAAAAATAACATGAGAGAAATAGGTTATATGAATGATGATTATACCAACATTCCTAATAACCAAATGGTAATGCTAATCACACAAGAATATCACATGAGTGAGTGGTGGCCGGTAATTCCATTTAAACAAGAACTTATTCCTTTTCCTAAAAAAGATTTGGTTGGAAAAGTGTTTAGTATTGAAATAGAATAAGAATTGATTCAAGTATAAATAACTATATTCCTGATTTAGGATGAAAAAGTTCTCCAGAAAACAAAAAGTAGCTATCCTTTTTATTCTTGCACAGTTATTACTTGCATTTACAGTTTATTCCAATAAAAAAATCAATAATTATAGTGAGAAGTTAATATGCAGTGATATTAATTTATTAGAAAACTTCAATGTTGGTTTATTGTTGGGTACAAGTCAAAAACTAAAGAATGGCCTTGACAATCAGTTTTTCAAATTCAGAATTGATGCAACTGTTTTATTGTTTAAAGCAGGCAAAATAAAGTATATAATTGTTAGTGGCGACAATAGCACCAAAAGTTATAATGAACCCCTCGACATGAAGATAGCCCTTTTAAAAAGAGGAATTCCGGAAAGTGTAATTTTTCTTGATTATGCAGGTTTTAGAACATATGATTCAATAATTAGATGTAACCTAATTTTTGGACAACAGAAATTTTTAATTATTTCTCAAGAATTCCATACACAAAGAGCAGTTTATATTGCAAGAAAACTAGGACTAGATGCTTTCGGATTTAACGCAAAAGATGTTACATCTCATATCACACTTGCTACTAATGTTAGAGAATTTTTTGCAAGAACAAAGGCTTACATAGATGTTATAATTAAATCTGAACCCAAATATATTGGACAAAAAATTATTATTAATTAACCAGCCCTCAAAAAGCAAAAACACTAATAAAACCAAATGTTTAAACCCATTACTATTATCTACCAAGAAAATAAGAATCAACGATGTTTTCATGCATTTTCATTCAGGGCTTTACCGGCCTCATTCTTTCTAGTTTTTCAATTTAATCACATTGCGTTTTGCTATGAATAATGTTCCGAGGAATTAGAAAAACATCTTTATGGTATAAATTTTATTCAATTCAAAAATTGCGACGGTACAAACAAAAAAAAGAGTAAAACCAACATTTTAGAAACTTTTCATCAAAAAAAAGGTAGATAATATTTCCAAATAACTTTTTGATGTTCTACTAATTAAATACAATCTTAAAATAATATTTATTTTACATTAGCAAACTAAACATAAAAAAATCCAATATTAGCTATGGCAGAAAACGCCAGTACTCCATATAAATTAGATTTAGAACAAGAGAAAAAAGAAATACTAAGCAGATACAGAGCCCTTTTGCGTTCATTGAAAGGTAAGCTTGAGAAAGGCGATAAACTAATGATTCGCAAAGCATTTGACCTTGCTGTTGACCAGCACAGCGATATGCGAAGAAAAACTGGTGAGCCATATATTTATCATCCCATTGCTGTAGCGCAAATTGTTGTTGATGAAATTGGCTTGGGGCCTACTGCAGTAGTTTGTGCTCTTTTGCATGATGTAGTAGAGGATACAGAGGTTACCCTCGATGAAATTAAGGGAATGTTTGGCGTGAAAATAATGCAAATTATTGATGGACTAACCAAAATTTCAGGGGTTATTATTGACGAAAACTCTTCCATACAAGCCGAGAACTTCAGAAAAATGTTACTAACCCTAAGTGATGATGTTAGGGTAATTCTCATAAAACTTGCCGATAGACTCCATAACATGAGGACATTGGATAGCATGAAACGTGAGAAGCAACTTAAAATTGCTTCAGAAACTTCATTCTTATATGCTCCTCTTGCTCATAGGTTGGGTTTATATTCCATTAAAAATGAGCTTGAAGATTTAGCGCTTAAGTATAAGGATCCTGAAGTTTATCAGATGCTTGATGAAAAACTTGCTGCAACACAAAAAGAACGTAACAGATATATCAATAAATTTAGTCTGCCAATCATTAATTTACTCACCGAAAGAGGCTATAAATTTAATATAAAAGGACGTGTAAAGTCAATACACTCTATTTGGGAAAAAATGAAAAAACAAAATATACCTTTTGAAGAGGTATTTGATGTTTTTGCCATTCGAATTATTGTTGACCCTCCTACCCTTGAAGAAGAGAAAACACAATGTTTCGGTATATTTTCACTATTGACAGATTTGTACCAATCAAATAGGTTTCGCACACGCGATTGGATTTCTACTCCAAGAACTAATGGCTACGAAAGTTTACATACAACCTTACTTGGCCCCGATAATAAATGGGTTGAAGTACAAATTCGTTCTGTTAGAATGGATGATATTGCAGAAAAAGGATATGCAGCTCATTGGAAATATAAAGATAAAGACGGTGTTAAAGAAACTGCTCTTGATGAATGGATTAGAAAAATACGCGAAGTGCTTGAAAGCGCCGATACAAATGCACTTGACTTTGTTGATGACGTAAAACTACAATTATTCTCAGAAGAAATTTTTGCATTTACACCTAAAGGAGAATTAAAAAGACTGCCTAACGGAGCTACTGCCCTCGATTTTGCTTATGAAATTCATACCCATATCGGAGACACCTGTTTAGGAGCAAAAGCCAATAATAAATTAGTTCCATTAAGTTACAAATTACACAGCGGAGACCAAATAGAAATACTAACTTCCAATAAGCAAACTCCTAAAGAAGAATGGCTAAACTTTGTAATAACTGCCAGAGCCAAAACAAAAATTAAAGAATATTTACGCGACTTTAAAAAGGAAAAAGCAAAGGACGGAAAAATAATTTTTCGCAAAAAATTAGAGCAACTAAATATTGAAGATTCACTTAGCAATACAAATAAAATACTAAGGCACTTTAATTTTAGTAATGATACTGAATTGTTCTACAGAATTGCTGTTAAGGCAATTGATATTGCTTCACTAAAAAAATATATTATTACTGCTACCGATGGTAAAGCTGCATTTTTGTTTCCGAAAAAAGACATTAAGCCATTCGAGCAGATGGTTAAAGAAATTACAGGTAAGCAAGAAGCATTGATGCTTGATGAAAAACAAAAAAGTTTGGCCTATAAATTTTCAGATTGTTGTCACCCTATTAAAGGAGACGATGTTTTTGGTTTTGTTACTGAACAAGGTATAATGATACATAGAACCAATTGTGCAGCAGGACTTAAACTGATGAGTAGCTATGGCAATCGTATTGTTAAAGCAAAATGGACAGTAAACGAAAAAATTTCATTTTTGGCTGGTATTACAGTTACAGGTACCGATGAAATAGGAATTGTAAACAACATTACCAAAATAATTAGTAATGAATATAATGTAAACATGCGTGCTATAAGTTTTGATACTGATGATGGAGTTTTCGAAGGTAAAATATCGGTTTATGTATTCGATACCCACCATCTTGATGCACTCATTAAAAAACTAAAACGTGTGCCTGGTGTAGTTAATGCCTATCGAATGGATACAGAGTAGTGTTTTTTGTTTGGAATTATTCTAAACGTTAAGCTCTATTTTTTTTCCATTTTTTAAAGCTTTTACCAAACAAGAAAAGTACTATATTCGCCATCCCAAAAAAAATGGCATGATTCATCACTTAAACGGAAAATATACCGAAATTACACCAACACATGTCATTGTTGAATGTGTAGGAGTTGGATATATGGTTCATATATCGCTATTTACTTATTCGGCAATTTCAAAAAAAGAATTTGGCAGGTTACTTACATACCTCTCTATAAAAGAGGACTCACATACCTTATATGGTTTTTACGATGAGGATGAAAGGTTATTGTTTTCACAACTTATTTCTGTTAATGGTGTAGGTTGCAATACAGCAAGAATGATGCTATCATCATTAAATCCTACAGAAATGCGCAATGCAATACTAGGAGGCAATTTAGCTATGCTCAGAAGTATAAAAGGCATTGGTGAAAAAACAGCCCAGCGTATAATTATTGAGCTTAAAGATAAAGTTGGAAAAGCAAATGCACCTCAAGGAACCCTTAACGCCTTGTTGGCGCATAACAAAAATCGTGAAGAAGCATTGCAAGCCCTTACCATGCTTGGATT
>JBEIDK010000133.1:0-9046 GCA_040383485.1 Flavobacteriales bacterium | reverse complement strand
TAATATCTCAGCTATCATCCCAGTCAAATCTGTTGTTATTTTTCAACTTTCTTTCGGAAGCAAATCGCTAGCGAAGCTTTTTCATAAAGTTTAATTTAATAATGCTTAAAATTGTTTTTCTTAATCATTTTTTATAGTTAAAAAAAGAATAAAGAGTTATTATTCAATTTCTATTATTATTGAATGAACTTACATAAAATTTTTAGATTCATTTTTAAAATAAATCATTTGATTGAAGAATCAAAACATTACCTGACTTTATCTATTTTAAGCTTTGATATTAAGCTATTTATGAATGATTTTTTTTGTCTAAGTAAGATTAACTTAAAATTCATTTCAAATATTTTAGAAATCAATTAAATAATTTGTAGCATTGTTTATTAAAACAACTAATTCCAAATTTAATTTATGAAACAAATTATTTTAGTACTCACATTATCAATAATTTTTATCAATTGTAACAATAACTCTAAGTCTTTAAAGGTTAATTCAATTAAAAAGGATGCTACATTAAGCCAATTGGATTCGATAATTAAAGTTGAACCAGCTAATGCTGAAGCATATTATAGAAGAGCCAACTATTATCTTGCTAAATTGCAATTGGGAGAGTCAACAAATGATATTAACAAAGCAATTGAACTTGATAGTAACAATGCTAGCTATTACATTACTGTTGCCGACTTGCATTTAATTACCAATAATAGTGGACGATGTAAATCTGCTCTAGATAAGTGTTTGCAGGTTGACAGTAACAATATAGATGCCTTATTAAAAATGAGTGAATTATATTTATATGTAAAAGAAAATATAAGAGCTATTAGTTATGCCAATAAAGTTATTGATAAAGACAAGTCTAATTCCAAAGCATACTTTTTAATAGGAATGAATCAAAAGGAATTACATGATACCACAAGGGCATTATTGGCATTTCAAGAAGCTATAAATTATAATCAAGAATACTATAATGCTTATATACAACTCGGTTTAATTTATGCAGCAAAAAATAATCCAAAAGCTGTAGCCTATTACACAAATGCCTCTAATATTGATGCCAAAAATCCTGAACCATATTATAATAAAGGAGTGTTTTTTCAAACCAATGGCGACTTTAAAAAAGCTTTAGAGTTATATTCTCAAGCCTTACAATTAAAACCCGATTACAAAGGAGCACTATATAACTTAGGAATTGTAATAATTGAATTAGAAAAAAACTATGGTAAAGCAGCAACTTTTTTTGAACGCAATATGCTTGCTCAGCCTAATTTTGCCATGGGATTCTATATGCATGGATTCTGTCAAGAAAAACTTGGTAACAAAAAAGGAGCAATTTCTGATTATGAAAAGACCTTGCAACTTGAACCTGAAAATGAAAAAGCTAAAGAGTCCTTAAAAAGACTAAAATAGTTTTTAAACAACCAAAAATTTGATTTACTTTTAGGTTCTGAAATAAACAAATAGTTTTAATGCAAAACGCTACTATACAAGCATTATTGCCTCAAGAAGAAATGCTTGAGGTTTCGCGCAAAAAAGGTGAATTATACATTGGCATTCCTAGAGAAATTTCATTTCAAGAAAACAGAATAGCATTGGTGCCTGAAGCCGCGGCATTGTTGGTTAATAATGGCCATAATGTTGTTATGGAAACAAATGCTGGAAGAGGAGCCAATTTCGATGATAAAGATTATAGCGAAGCAGGTGTTCAAATTATATATAGCCCCGAAGAACTTTACAAAGCAGATATAATTTTGAAAGTTGCTCCGCCTACTTCGCAAGAAATTGATATGATGCAGCGAAAGCAAACTATCATTTCTGCTCTTCAAATGGCTGTTCAGACAGACAATTACATGCAAAAAATGTTAGAGAAAAAGGTAACTGCAATTGCATTTGATAATATTAAAGATGAGGATGGAATTTATCCTGTTATCAGGAGCATGGGTGAAATAGCGGGTAACACATCTATACTAATTGCAGCAGAATACTTAAGCAATATTAATAATGGACAAGGGGCAATGTTCGGAGGAATAACAGGCTGCTCACCAACAGAGGTAATTATTATTGGTGCAGGAACAGTTGGTGAATTTGCTACAAGAGCAGCTTTAGGTTTAGGTGCTATGGTTAAAGTATTTGATAATTCTTTATATAAATTAAGAAGACTGCAAAGCGATTTGGGAGTTAGGGTTTTTACCTCAGTTTTACAACCAAAGGTGCTAATGAAACACTTAAAAACAGCAGATGTAGTTATTGGTGCTATTAGAGCAAATAGTGGCGGTAGAACCCCATGTGTTGTTACCGACGAAATGGTCAGTGATATGAAACACGGTTCGGTAATTATTGATATTAGTATTGACCAAGGAGGTTGCTTCGAGACTTCTCAAGTTACCAACCACACAAAGCCAGTATTTAGAAAATATGGAGTTATCCATTATTGCGTTCCTAACATTCCTTCACGCGTTTCTAGAACTGCTTCATATGCTTTAAGTAACATTTTTGCCCCAATATTGTTAAATATTGGCGAAGAAGGTGGAATTGAAAATATGTTGCGAAGGCAAAGTGGCGTTAGGCACGGGGTGTATACTTACAATGGTCACCTCACAAATAAGCTAATTGCTGATACTTATAATTTGACTTATAAAGAAATTGATTTATTATTGAACACTTTTTAAAATTTAATAAAATGAAATTAAGATTATTGTATTTATCATTAGCATTATTTGCTTTTACTATTAGTTCATGTAAGAAAAAATATGCTGATTTATTTGTAACTAGTGCTTCACAAGCATTCCAAAATGGTGGAGAAGTTGACTTAGGCTCCGTTACAAAAAATTCGATTGAAGAAGATAACAAAGTTGATTTTGTAATTGAAAGTTCAGGAACAAAAGAAATTAATATTACTTCATTAGAATTATCTGGAGCAAACGCCTCAGCTTTTACCCTAGACAAAAAAAGTTTTTCAACAGGCGTTTTAGAAGTAGATAAATCACAAACTTTTGGAGTTTCATTAAAAACTGCAACATCAGGCACTTATAATGCATCCGTAGTTATTAAAAGTGATGCTAAAGATAATGAAACCTATACACTTAATTTAACTGGGATTGTACAATAGTTTTTCTATTCTCAACTTAAATATTTATCGATTTGAAGGATAGGATAAAATTTTTTTTACAAAACCTTTTTGGTTTTAAAACCTACTTATTTTTATTTTCAAAGTTCAAAATTGCTTCACTAAAGTGGGATAAAAAGGAGAATCATTTTCTTCACTTTTTAAAATTACTGCCTGATAATGGAATTATATTAGATGTAGGCGCCAATATTGGAATAATGACTGCTTGGTTAGCTAAAGAAAAACCAAATGCTCAAGTAGTTTCATTTGAACCCATAAAAGAAAATTTTGAGGTATTAACTGATATTGTTAAGGACGGAAAATTCAAAAACGTTTCATTAAGAAATATTGCATTAGGTAAGGAAAATGGCAATCTAACCATGATAATGCCAGTAATAAAAAATGCCAAGCAACAAGGGCTTAGTCATGTATTTAACCAAAATATAGATTATGAATATGATGGAATAAAATACGATGTGCCAGTTCAGAAACTTGATGATATTTTTAAAGATAGTAACCTGAAAATTTGTGGTATAAAAATGGATGTTGAGAATTTTGAATACGAGGTATTGCTTGGTTCAATTGAAATACTTAAAAAGCATAAACCTATATTATATATAGAACTTTGGGATAATGACAATCGGAAAAATTGTTTTGAGTTAATGTTAGAATTAGGGTATAGAATAGAAGTATTAATCCATAATAAGTTAGTGCCTTTTACAAACCAAAACACACAAAATTTTTTCTTCGTTTAACACCTTTTATTTAATTTACTTTTTATATTTTTTTGAAAGGCATAATTAAAAATAAAATATTTATATGACTCCAGAATTTCTTTTCTATGCTATTCTAATATACTTGATAGTTGAATATTTGTTTGACCAATACCTTTTATGGCTAGACAATAAAACACTCAAAAGGCCTTTCATTTCAGCTATCTCAACCTTTTTTAATGAAACTACTTTTCTTACCATGCAAAAGTATAATAGAACGAAGAACAACTTTACATTTATAAGCGGTTTATTTTCCTTTATTATATCAATTACTTTTTTTTCAGTGAAAGGATTTGCTTGGTTTGATGAATTTGTGCAATTGAGTATTACCCAAAATAAGATATTGGTTCCAATTGTTTACTTAGCCATTTTGGGTATTGCAGCCGATATTATTTCACTACCTTTTTCAATTTACAATACTTTTGTAATTGAACAAGAGTTTGGCTTTAATAAAACAACAGTAAAAACATTTATTCTCGATAAAATTAAAGGTTATTTTTTGGCCATTGTAATAGGAGGAGCATTACTACTAGCATTAATTAGTTTTTATAATTTCTTAGGTAAATATTTTTGGTTTGCAGCATGGATACTTTTTACCATTTTTATGCTTGGCGCAAATCTATTTTACACTTCTTTAATTTTGCCATTATTTAATAAATTAGATGCACTGCCAGAAGGCTCTCTAAGAACAAAATTAGAAGCATATTGTCTAAAAGTAAACTTTGAACTGAACGATTTGAAAGTTATGGATGGCAGTAAACGCAGCAATAAAGGAAATGCATTTTTTAGTGGCATAGGCAAAAAGAAAACAATTGTATTATTTGATACATTAATAGAAAAACATACAGAAGAGGAAATTGTGGCTGTGCTAGCTCATGAGGTTGGACATTACAAAATGAAACACACACTACAAGGAATGATACAAGCGATATTCCAGACAGGAATTATGCTTTGGTTATTGCAACAATTTATTGATAATGAAATTTTATATAGAGCTATTGGAATGAGCTATCCTGCATTTCACACAGGTATAATAGCATTCTGGATGGTTTACTCCCCTATTTCAACATTAGTAGGTATTTTTACCAATTATCAATCCAGAAAAAATGAATATGAAGCTGATGAGTATGCTGCAAAAACATATTCGGGAAAAGAACTTGCAAACGCCTTAAAAAAACTAACTGTAGATTCATTTAGTAATCCTTTTCCTCATCCACTCGAAGTGGCAATTAGCTTTTCGCATCCAACAACTATTCAAAGAATTGAAAGGTTGGAGAAGTTATAGTTTAATAAACCTTATTTAATGTCCGCCAAACTTCCACCTTTCGCAAATAGCCTGTCTATTTTTTTTTCTACTTGAGGGTCTTTTTCTAACACAGGTGCATGGTGTGGTTTAATACGCGCATCAATAATTAATGGCCCACGGCACCCCCAATGTTTGTATTCAATGAAAGACTTAACTCCATGAATATCTTTGCTTGGATTGCTTCTAGTAAATGTAACCCACACAAAATTATTGATATTCTTGGCTACAAATTCTGAATCGTCACATAATATTATGAGTGGTAATTGCATTAAAGCTTCTAGACCATCAGTAAGTATTTTATTACAAAATTCCTCAGTTTCTTTTAAGGCATTTTCATGAGTTGTATATTTATTTAGCGTTACAGCAGCAATACCTTTTATCACTAAACTTGATTGATAATTATTTTTTAAAACTGCAGGTAATTCAGTACATAGTTCTCTTATGATATTTCCTGCTGCGGCAATAACAACCTTGCTTCCTTCATTCAATCCATCACCGCTATAATCCAAGGTATCAATACTAGTTTTGGTATAGAAATGTAAATCTCTTGTTAAGTCAATGCGTTCAAGCACATGAGTTAAAAATTCTATTTCATTGTGAGTGTTCAACCTTGCATTGTCTTCTTGAGCAGCTATAATTAAATATTTAGCTAAACTAAGCTGTCCTTTGCCTAAAGCGTGATTAGCTATTGTAAGCAGCTCAGCAGGTTTTCTTTCTTTTACATAAGGTGTATAGCGTTCGCTACCAATAGCGAACAAGGCAGGATGCACGCCAGCAGCATCAACAGCATACACTTCTTTCAATCCGGGTATTTCTTTTGGCAGAACTGGTCCGGTTATTTCATGAATCAATTTCCCAAATGATGTATCTTCTTGTGGTGGCCTGCCAACAACAGTAAAAGGCCAAATCGCATTTTTTTGATGGTATACTTTTGAAACATGCATCAATGGGAAATTATGTTTTAAGCTATAGTATCCTAGATGGTCGCCAAATGGCCCTTCTGGTTTGTTTTCATGCGGATTTACAAAACCTGTTATCACAAAATCTGCATCGGCAGCAACACAATTATTATTCTCGTCATAAAAATAACTAAATCGCTTTTTACCTAAAACACCTGAAAAAATTACCTCACTTAATCCTTCTGGAAGTGGCATTACAGCTGCAACGGTTAGCGCTGGGGGGCCACCAACAAATACACTCACCTTCATTGCTTCATTGCGATTGTTCCATTTTGTTTGATGTACACCAATCCCTCGATGCAATTGATAGTGTAGACCAACCTCTTTATCAGTTAAATATTCATTGCCATTCAACTGTATTCTATACATTCCAATGTTAGAATTCATAACACCTGGTTTGTCAGCATCTTCGGTATAAACGATTGGTAAGGTAACAAAAGCACCACCATCATTTGGCCAACATTGCACTAAAGGTAATTTAGAAATATTGGTTGTACCATAATTGACGGGCTTACTAAAGATTGCCTTTTTGGGTAGTGCATTAAATGCAGCACCTGCTGTACCAACTAACTTTATTGGATTTTTAAAAGCCTCAAGCGGATTGTTTCTTAGCTCAACAAGTTGTTGCACACTTTTAAGAGTATCTCTGAAAATAAATTTACTACGTTCAATTGTACCAAAAAGATTAGAGGCAGCTTTGAATGATGAACCTTTTACATTTTCAAAAAGTAACGCTGGTCCACCTAGTTCATGAACTCTCAAATGTATAGCTGCCATTTCTAAATAAGGATCAACTTCTTCCTTTATCCTTATGAGATGACCAT
Organism: Flavobacteriales bacterium; assembly: GCA_040383485.1. Taxonomy (GTDB): domain Bacteria; phylum Bacteroidota; class Bacteroidia; order UBA4408; family UBA4408; genus JBEIDK01. The sequence goes on along the minus strand of JBEIDK010000133.1, from coordinate 2,084 downwards.
TTTTTTCAAGGTCAGAAACGCATTGCTGAGTGTTTTTGTACATTTAATTCTAAAATAATTTTGCAAAAACTTTATTGTTTATGTTGTTGAACAATGCTAATAAGCTAAAGTTTTAAGCAGTTCAATTATTCTTCTTTTAATAAGGAATTCCAACCTTGCGCAACTAAAGGAGTTTGAGCACCTGAGTTGCTAATTAGAATACTACCAGAATTTTTGTTGGTGATATTACCTATTGCAGTAAAATTTGGATTGCCCTTTATTTTTTCATAATCACTCATATTTATTGTAAAGAGTAATTCATAATCCTCTCCACCATTCAAGGCGCAAACAGTAGGATCTAAAACAAAATCACGTGCTGCCGAAATTGCAGTAGGATCAATAGGTATTTTTTCTTCATAAATATTGCATCCTACATCGCTTTGTTTGCATAGGTGTAATAGCTCAGACGACAAGCCATCTGAAATATCTATCATTGAAGTAGGTTTTACATCCATTAGCTTTAATAACTCTTTTACATCAGTTCGTGCCTCAGGTTTTAACTGTCTTTGCAATATATAATCATTGCCTTCAAGGTCAGGTTGAATTTTACTATTCTCGAGAAAAACTTGCTTTTCACGCTCTAATATTTGCAGACCTAAATAAGCAGCGCCTAAATCACCACTCACAAATATTAAATCATTTTCTTGGGCACCGCTTCTGTATATAACTTCTTCTTTATTTGCGTTTCCCCATGCAGTAATGCTTATTACCAAACCGTTAAGTGATGTAGTCGTATCACCACCAACTAAATCAACTTTATATTTTTCACACGCTAAATAAATTCCACTGTATAATTCTTCAATAGCCTCAAGCGTATATTTACTAGAAACGGCAATAGAAACAGTAATATGGGTAGGTGTAACATTCATGGCTGCAACATCACTTAAATTAACTGTTACAGCCTTGTAACCTAGATGTTTTAGAGGTGTATAAATTAAATCGAAATGTACATTTTCAACTAACATATCAGTTGTTATTGCAGTAACATTGTTTCCATTGTCTACAATTGCGCAGTCATCGCCAACAGATTTAATGGTGCTAGAATGCTTGGTAGTATTATGTTTTGTAAGCAAGTCAATCAAACCAAATTCGCCGAGGCTTTCTATATTGGTTAGCGATGCATTTTGAGTATCCATGAAAATATTAATGATTATTTTAGAAAGTATTATTCGACGTTGTTTGTAGTAACTTCCACAAACCTAATAGGCATGTTGATAGGCACTAATCCTGCTTTTAAAAACATTCTCTGTCCTTTTTCGCCTGCAATAAATGAAACAAAGCCAGTACCTAATCCATTACGAGGTTCACGAAGTACAGCATAAACAGAGCGCCATAATGGATATTCTTTAGTTGCCAAATATGCTTGAAATGGTTTTACAAAATCACGATGGTCATAATCATCATCATTGCCTACACTCATCAATTTAACTTTTGATAGAAACGTTTCAACATTTGGATCATCACGGTCACTAACCCAATTTACAGAAATTACCCCAATTGTATTTTTATGTTGTGCTACATAATCAATTACCTCTTGGTTATTTTTTAAAGCAAAACAGTTTTTTGAAAATTTGCTTCCATGCAAAAGGGAGTCTCTTAAATAACGAACGTTTGCTCCTTCTTCGCTATCAAAAACTACTTGAACTTTATCCGTATTCTTTGAAATTTTCAGTTGGTTCCAAGTACTAATTTTTCCATTTAAAATTTCAGATAGTTGAGATTCATTGATTAATGTATCGGAGTTTTCGGGATTCACTATTAAGGCAATGCCATCAATAACTAGTTTTGTTACTCTAAATTTAGTTCCTTTTTGTTTTATGAATTCTTCCTCATTCTTATTAGGCTTTCTACTTACAATAATTACTCTTGAACTATCGTTAAGTAAGTCTTTATAAGCTTGCACTTCTGATGTATATGTTGCTGTAACAAATGCTTTTTTGTATAAACTTTGAAAAGTAAATACTTGAGAATCCATAATTGATTTGTACGATTCATCAACACTTATTTTAATATTTCCTGAAGTAGGAGTTTCGCTATCCTTCTTG
>JBEIDK010000132.1:0-9071 GCA_040383485.1 Flavobacteriales bacterium | reverse complement strand
TTTCTCAATTGCAAACTGCAGGACTAACCCCTGAAGCCATTTCAAAAATTCAGCAAGATCCTTCGGCTGATAATTATACCCATTTTAGAAGTCAAGCCTTAGACGATAAAAAAGCAGGTATTATAGAACGATATAAAGACTTTTCAGGCCTTGAAAAAAATTCTACCAATGACCCAAATGTTAATTACCCTACTCAAAATACAACGTTACCAAATAATGAAGATTTAAATAAGGACAATAACTTAAACTATAACGAGGCTTACTTTCAATACAGCATTGATATTTCTCCTGAGGCTCTTGCTGTGGTTGGGCAAAATAACATTACTAATATTGTAGAAGCTAATGCCACCACCCCTAATGGCAAAACTAGACCTATTAAATGGTATCAATTTAAAATACCACTAAGGACTCCAGAAAGAACAATAAACGGAATACAAGATTTGCGCTCTATAAGATTTTTTAGAATGTTTTTAAAAGATTTTAAAGACACAACCATACTTCGTTTTGCTAGGTTAGAATTGGTTCGTGGTGATTGGAGGAAATATTTAGGTGATTTATCAAAACCAGGTGAGTACATTGCAAATGATAATGGTAGTAACTCTTCTACCTTCGATTTGGCTGCTGTAAATGTTGAAGAAAATGGAAATAGAAAACCTATCAATTATGTTTTACCTCCGGGAATTGAGCGTGTAATTGACCCTACAAACTCAACTAACATAAGGCAACAAAACGAGCAATCGTTATCATTAAAAGTTTGCAATTTGACTGATGGAAAATCAAATGCAGCATACAGAAATTTAGACTTAGATATTAGGCTCTATAAAAGAATAAACATGTTTGTGCATGCCGAAAAAGCAGGTGCAGACTCGTTACCAAATGCCCTGAATGATGGAGATGCCAAATTTTTTATTAGATTAGGTAATGACTTCGACCAAAACTATTATGAATATGAGTACCCTCTAAAATTTTCTAATTATGGTGTTTCTGCCAGAGGCGATGTTTGGCCAACCATTAACGACTTGGATTTAGAACTTGATAAATTGTATAAGGCAAAAGGTAGGCGAAATAGTTCTGGTGCGCCTTTACAAATGCCTTATTTTGAAGCAGACCCAGATGATCCTTCAAGAATAATAACAATTGTCGGTAATCCAAATTTAGCTTCTGTTAGAACAATTATGGTGGGTGTTAGGAATCCGAAACGTCAAAGTTTACAAGATATTATTGATGATGGAAAATCAATTTGTTTAGAGATATGGGTAAATGAGTTACGCACCAGCGACTTTAATCAGCAAGGTGGTTATGCTGCCAATGGACGTATTCAAGCTAAACTAGCCGATTTAGCTGACCTTACTGTTACAGCATCATATAAAAGTCAAGGTTTTGGAGGTATTGAACAAAAACTACAGGAAAGAAGTAGAGATAACACTTTTCTTTATGACATTTCATCAAATATACGACTCAATAAATTTTTACCTGTAGCAGCAAATATTCAATTACCAATGTACGTCGATTTTTCTGAGGGAAGAAGTTTGCCGCAATTCGACCCACTTAACCCTGACTTAGTACTCCGAGATAGATTAAGAGACGATAATATTTCAAGAGAAGAAAGGCTTAGGATTAGAACAGCAGCAGAAGATTATACCAGAAGAAAAAGTATAAACTTTACCAACGTAAAAAAAGATAAGGGAAAAAACTCCAAAAAAGCTCACTTTTATGATATTGAAAATCTAACTGCCAGTTACTCATACAACGAAGTTTTTAGGCGTAACATTAATATCGATAGCAGCTTACAACGCAATCATAAAGCAGGATTAGCATACAATTTTGCAAAATCTCCGAAAGGAATAAAGCCATTCGACAAAATATCAGCCTTTAATAAGATAAAAGTTATCAAAGAGTTTAATTTCAATTTTGTACCATCACGATATTCATTCAGAACAGATTTTGACCGTCAATTTAACCTTTTTAAACCAAGAAATGTCGACTTAGAAAACCCTGATGCTTTTCAGTTCAAAGCATTTTATGATAAGAAATTTACCACATCAAGGATTTATGACTTTAAGTATGACCCTGCCAAGTCAATAAACTTCGATTATACTGCAACAAATCTTTCAAGAATTGATGAGCCTCAAGGAATTATTGACGATAGCCCTGCCAGGATTAATGATATAAATGGCGTTGGCCCAACCAAAAGAGATAGTGTAAAACAAAACATTAGAAATTTTGGACGAACAACTTCATTTACACAAACAGCAAACTTAAATTGGACTGTACCAATAAATAAAATAGCCATTTTTAGTTGGATTACTTCTACTGCAAGTTACAGAGGTAAATACGATTGGATTGCTGCTCCCCCACAAATAACTTTTGATTTAAATCCTAGTGGTGCTGTAGATATTACCAAACCTGTAATAGCAAATACTATAAGCAATAGCAATCAAAAACAAGTAAATTTAAATGCGAATTTTGTAACTCTTTACAATAAGGTACCTTATTTAAAAAACATAAATAACCCTAAACCCAAAAAAGCGCCAGACAAAAAACCTAAAATTACAAAGCCAGATGTTAGTTCTAAACTAGATTCTTTAAAAAAGAATGTGCCTTTAACAAAAGAAGAGAAGGCCGCAAAAGCTGCAAAGGAAAAAGCAGCCAAGGATTCTGCAAAAGGCCCTAATGTTTTTTTACAGGAAGTAGCAAGAGTTTTAATGATGCTAAAAAGTGCTTCTGTAGCTTACACAGAGGGTGAAGGAACATCTTTACCAGGCTACATGAAAAATACTAGTGTATTAGGATTAAGTGACGCCAATTTTAACAATGCATCGGCACCAGGCCTGCCTTTTGTGTTCGGAAGCCAACAAGATATTTTGAAAAAAGCCGCAGACAACAATTGGATAACAAAATCATCTGGCTTTAACCAACCATTAGCGCAAACATACACAAGTACATTTACTGGTACAGTTAAGATTGAGCCTGTAAAAGATTTCAAAATAGATTTAAATTGGAATAGAACTGAAAATAGAAATAGACAAGGCATTTATAAGTTAGATACAACAAATTCGTTCAATAACTACCGTGAAATAAACTCTAACGAAACAGGAAACTATAGTATAAGTACAATAACATGGAGAACTGCATTTGTAAAAGACGTTGATACAACCTATAATAACAAAGTATTTGAAGCATTTATTGCTAATAGAAAGGAAGCTTCAGAAAGAATAGCGAAAGAAGCAGAATCGAAACTTAATGGTGGCTATATTGCCGTAAAAGAAGACGGTAGTGATTATTACAAAGGGTACGGAGAAACTCAGCAGGATGTTCTTATTCCTGCATTTTTTGCTGCATACACAGGCCAGTCATTGAGCAAAGTTCCACTAAACTTCTTTAAACAATTACCAAAACCAAATTGGAGAGTTGCGTATGATGGTTTATCAAAAATTGCAGCCATAAAAAAATATTTTAAAACCTTTACCTTAAACCATAGCTACCGAAGCACTTTTAACATTGCTAACTATACCACAAATCAGTTTTTTGTAGATAACAGTAATGGCGCTGGTTTTTCAAATACTAGAGATATTAAAAATAATTTCCGTCCTAAAAACGAAATACAAGTTGTTACCATCTCAGAAAGTATGAGTCCATTTATTGGCATTGACGGTACTTTACAAAATAGCCTTCAAATAAAAGTTCAGTTAAATAGAGAGAGGAACATTTCATTGAGTATGGCTAATGCACAAATAACAGAGATAAAAAGTCAGGAAATTGTAACTGGCGTAGGTTACAAATTCAAAGATGTAAAACCTCCCTTATCAAAACGCTATGGTTGGAATATTAAAAGTGATTTAAACTTAAGGTGCGATGTTTCTGTAAGAAAAAATTATACCTTAATTCGAAGGTTAGCATCAGAACCAGACCCTATAAATCCACAATTAGAAATTCCGCCTACCAACACCCGAACAGCAGGACAAAATACAGTATCAGTTAGATTCTCAGCCGATTATACCATAAATCAAAAGTTAAATATTAGATTCTTCTTCGATAAGGTAGTAAATCAACCACTAGTATCTGCAAGTTTTAGAACTAGCAATGCTAATTCAGGAATTGCATTGCGATTTACTATTGCTCAATAGATTAATTTTAAAAAAGTAAGAATAAGTTGTTGATATTAAAAAAATGCTTAATATTGCGACCCGAAAAATTTAGAATAAAATAATATAATATATAGTCATGGATTTATTAAAATACGTTGAAGAACAAGCTAAACCAGCGAAACAACATCCAAAGTTTAAAGCAGGAGATACAATAACTGTTCACTACAAAATTATTGAAGGTACAAAAGAACGTACCCAATTGTTTACTGGTGTAGTTTTACAGCGTCGTCATCCCGGTTCAAACGAAACATTTACAATTCGTAAAATTTCAAATGGTATTGGTGTAGAACGTATAATTCCTGTAAACTCTCCAAGTGTTGATAAGATTGAAGTAAATAAAGTAGGTGTTGTTCGTAGAGCACGTATTTACTATTTGCGTGGCCTTACAGGTAAAAAAGCACGTATCGAAGAGAAAAGAATGTAATCTTAAAATTCAAAATAAATTAAATAACTCAACATATTTGTTGGGTTATTTTTTTGGTATTATATTTGGCTTTCACTCATTAAAATTTAAATTAATATAGCATGAAAAAAGTTATTACTTCAATCCTTGTTTTGTTTTCTTATTATCAAATACAAGCGCAAACTGGCAATATGATATTTTTCTCTGAAGAAGGATATCCTTTTAGAATAGTTATGAATGGTGTTATTCAGAATGAAAAAGCACAAACAAACGTTAAGGTGCCGAACCTTAATGTTGGCCCTTACAAAATAAAAATTTTATTTGATGATGCATCATTAGGTACAATTGACGACAAAGTGTACATGCAAGAATTTGCAGAGCAAACCTATTCAATAAAAAAAGTAAAAATTAGTGACTCAGAAAAAGGGTTTAAAGCAGCGGGACAAAACGTAAAAGACTTTATGAAGCCTAAAGAAGTTGCTGAGGCAAATGAAGCAAAAGTTAAGGCTCAAACAGAACGCTGGTCAATTAAAATGCTGTCATCAAATCCTATTGCAGCAGCTAATCCAGCTCCGCGTGCGCAGAGTCAACAAAATTTTACACAACAAAGACCAGCGCAAACCCAACAACAAACTGTTACAACCACAACAACTACTTCACAACCAACAAATAGCACTAATGTAAATATTGGTATGAATGCTGCTGGTATTGGCTTTGGGATGAATATAAATGTAAATGAGTCGGATATGGACATGCAGCAAAATTCAACTACAACCCACACTACACAAACTACACAAACTACAGTAGTACAACCTGCTGGTGCAGTGAATATGAATTTAAATATAAATGGAGGAGCTATTGGAACAACACATACCACAACTACACAAACCACAACTACTTCTGGTGCACCAATACAGCAAGTTTATGTTATTCCCGGCTATAGCGGTCCTTATGGTTGTGTTTACCCAATGAGCCCTGCAGAATTCAATCAAGCAAAAAGGAGCATAGAAACTAAGTCATTTGAGGAATCTAAGTTTACCATTGCAAAACAAATTTGCACAAGTAAATGCTTACTCACATCTCAGGTTAAAGAGATTATGATGTTATTCACATTTGAGCAAACACGTTTAGATTTTGCAAAGTTTGCATACAGCTACACCTATGACACTGGAAATTACTTTCAAGTGAATGATGCATTTACTTTTGAAACAAGCATTGATGATTTAAATGCATTTATTGGTGGTAGATAATTAATTTAAAGATGTTTAAAAAAACCTTCGAACAGAATCGAACGTTTTTTTGTTACTATTGTCTCTTGATTTAATTCATATTTTAATGCGAAAAAATCTAATAATTGTAGTTCAATCATATCCGTTTGATTCGGGTGAACCATATTTAGAAGATGAGCTTAAAATAATTGAAAATGAATTTGATAAGATTTTTATAGTATTACCTGAATCACATTTATTAAAAGATATAAAAGTACCAAATCACCCGTTACCAAAAAACCTAACGAAAATTATATTTCTGAGAGTGAAATTTGGCTTAATTCAAAAAATAAAGTCTCTATTTTTAATCTTTAAAGCCAAAAGTATAAGTGAAATAAAAACTATAAAATCTGTTTATGATTTACCTCTCACTTTTTTAAAATTAAAAGTTTTATTGTCCTATTATCAAAAGGGAAAAGATTTTAAAAATGAAATACAGAAATTAATTAAGAATGAAGAACTTAATATTCATGAAACTATTGTCTATTCTTATTGGTCAAATGAGTTTAGTTTAGGATTAGCCTTACTAAAATATGATTTGCCTAAGATAAAATGCTACTCAAGAATGCATGGCGGAGATTTATATTTTTATAGAAATAATGAAGAATATTTGCCCTGGAGAAGTTTCTTAATAAACACACTAGACAACGTTTTTGTAATTTCTGAAAATGGTAAAAACTATATTAATGAGAAGTTAAAAAACCAAGATTTAAATGATAAATTGATTGTTTCAAAGCTTGGTACTCAAAATGAAAAACTAATAGATAAAAATAACATTAATGCGGTTATTAATATTCTCTCACTTTGTTTCTTAATTGAATTGAAAAAAATTGAAAGAATAATTGATGCTTTAAGTGAAATTGAAACGGAAAAAATTAACTGGACTCATATTGGAAGTGGAAATAGCAAATATGAATCGTTTATTAAGGATTATGCTAAATTAAAATTATCAAACAAAAGCAATGTAAGTTTTGAGTTTGTTCCATCGTTACAAAAAAAAGAAATAGCTGAATTGATTTCTAAAAAAGAAATTCATCTTTTGATAAATACCTCTAAGTATGAAGGTATACCAGTTTCAATGATGGAAGCATTGAGTATGGGAATTCCGATAGTAGGCATGAATGTTGGAGCAGTATCAGAAGTATTAGTTAATGACGTTTCTGGTAAGCTTCTGCCTTCCAAATCTACTCCTAAGGAAATTGCAAATGCTATTATAGGTTACAATAAACTATCTTCTGAAGAGTTTAAAATTGAAAGATTGAAGGCCAGAAGATTTTGGGAAGAAAACTATATGGCCACTAAAAACTATTCCGCATTTGTTCAAAAACTAAAAGCGGATTAATTTTTAGAATCATTGTATAAATCAATCAGATTATTTACTTCACTAATATTCTTCAAATCCTCACTGTAAGCCAAAAACTCATCATGAGATTTATAATTTATTTGTAAGGCATTCTCAAGGATTAACAAACCTTCTTTTTTCTTACCGTTTAGTAAATAATAAGATGCTTTTCTATATTTTAAATCAATATTTTCAGGCATAATGTTAATTGCTTCATTAATAACTAGCAGTGCATCCGATGGTCTTTCCTGATTGTGTAACATATCGCTAAAATCCAGCCATGCATCACTTTCTAGAGGAGTTAATTCAATAACTTTTCTGTAGGCCAACTCAGCTTCTTCGTATGATTCAATATCTTCTAATACTTCAGCATATACATACCAATATTCAGCGTTTTCTTTATTAATTGCAATTGCTTTTTCAATACTTATAATTGCTTCGGTATATTGTTCTCGGGATTGTTGAACAGAACTTATTCCAATATAAGAATCAGCAAATGTATCGTCAAGCTCTAGAGATTTTTGATACGTTATTAATGCTTCATCTAGTCTTCCTAATTTTTCTAAACTTTCAGCTTTATAAAAATAAACGATAGCATCAGGTGTTTCGTATTCTAATGTTTTGTTATAGCATTCAAGTGCGTCTTCATTTTTATCAATACATGAATAAGCATTGCCCTTGGTAAACCATGCTGATGAGAAAGTTTCATCAATTGCAATTGCATAATCAAAAGCGTCAATTGCTTTCTCATATAAATCGCATTTAATGAAACTAATACCTAAGTTATACCAAGCTATTTGAGAATATGGGTTTTCATTAATAAATTCATGATAGAATTCAATGGCTTCGTCTTCCTTATCAATGTTAGCATAACAATACGCCAATTCGTAAAGTGCAAATTCATTATCAGGATTGCACTTTAACGCCTTTTTTAAATATTTAATGGCTGAAGCATAATCTAATTTATTTTGGTATTCGAATGAAATAAACATGTAAATTTCATCTTTATCTTCAGCGTTTATAAGGCCTCGTTTATAACTATCTATGGCTTCGTCATATTTATTCATTTGGCTGTATATGCTGCCACGAGTAATAAATATTTCTGAATTTTCAGGTTCAAAGCCCTCTGCTTTAATAAGCACCTCCATTGCCTTGTTTATATTATTGGCTGCAGCATAGAGCTGTGCTTGCTTAATCATTAAAGTAATAGTATATGGATGTTGGCTTACAGCAAGTTTAGATGCATAAAGGGCTTTTGAAACATTCCTCTTATCAATATAAGAATCAATAATTTCTTCAAATTCTTCAACATCAAAAAAAAGTGTTTTGTTGTCTTTGAGCATGTCTTCAAACTTGTTGATTAATGCTTCTACATCTCGGTTGTGGTTTTCATCATTCTCTTCAAACATACGCAGAGATTTTATTTGTTATACGAAATTAAGTAAATAAAATTTGCATCTGAAATAAAGTATTAACATTGGCTGTTAATAAATACTATTTGGCGAAATATAATTATACTAATATTATGGTTTATTATGTTTCATAAGTTAAAGAGGAGCTATTATAGTTTCGATAATTCAATATTTACTAATTCTTCTATTTCCTTACTGCTTAATATTTTCTCAGGAATGAATTCTAATCCGGTAATTTTTTCATATAAGTTTTTATACCTGTTAGATATTTCAGTTCCATTCTTCAGTCATTACCGGAACTGTTTGCCCCTCTTTACCTTGAAAGTTATTAGCAATAAGCCATTGACGAACAAATTCCTTTGACAATTGAGTAGGAGGTAAATTATTTTTGATACAGTTTTCGTAACCATCAATTAAAAAATACCTTGATGAGTCTGGGGTGTGAATCTCATCCATTAGTGCTAACTCGCCACCTAACAAACCAAATTCGTATTTAGT
>JBEIDK010000131.1:0-9314 GCA_040383485.1 Flavobacteriales bacterium | reverse complement strand
GGTTTCCCAAAGGAACCGCAGACACAAGATATCTTATTAACGAAATTGTTGTAGGTGAAGAATCAGACATAGATTTAAATGGCATAAGGAAAAGTCATTTTGAATTATATCTAGATGCTATGAAACAATGTGGCGCAGATACTTCTAAAATACAAGTTTTTACAGATATTCTAAAAAGTACTGGAGACTTTGACGCCGCTTATTTATCTTCAGGAACTCCAAAGGAAGCCAAAGACTTTGTTGACTATACCTTTAAAGTTATTGGGAGTGGAAAAGATTATTTACAATCAGCTATTTTCACTTTTGGACGTGAAGACTTAATCCCAGGTATGTTTATTTCTATTATAAATGAAATGCACAAAAACTTTCCTAATGATATTTCTATTTTTAAATACTATATCGAAAGGCATATTGAAGTTGATGGAGGCCACCATAGTCATCTTGCTTTACAAATGACGGCCAATCTTTGTAAGGACAAAGAACAATATTGGAAAGAAGCAGAAGAATCAGTGATACAATCATTAAAACTAAGAATTGAATTGTGGAACGGTGTATACAGGCAGTTGACAGAAAGAACAACTATTGCTAACAGCACCTACAAGAAATTGGCGGGTCAGTTTTAAAATTAAGTTTTGCGGCCGCCTTGGTGGATTCATTACTGGCACGCACTTTTCGTCTCCGAATTGAAAATCACCAACACCAAAATTCAATTAAATATTATGTAATTCGCCAACTTATTTTTGATGCAAAGCTTTGAGGTTATGATTTGAGAATTTTTTTTCTTAAAATTTGAAAAACGGAAATGCTGAAAACCAAGTAGAGTGATGAGAAATTAAAAATTAAATAATTATTTTACTACAACAAAGCGTTTCGTTTCATTTTCATTTCTATTTGAATAGTTATAAAAATAAATACCTTCAGGATAAGTAGATAAGTTTATTTTAATGTCCTCAGTCTTTATTTCGTTACTGAAATAAATTTCACCTAACATATTATAAATAATGATTTTTCCTTTTGAGTTGCAGTTATTGATAAATAAGGAGTTTTCGAATTGATACATTGAATTGCAAGCTGGCTTGATATTATTATCTCCGATATTTGTGATTAAATTTTGAACGATTAAATTGTAATTTAATTGAGGACTAATTGACCCAGGTGTGGCATTTAAAAAACTCATTTTTAAATAAAAAGTTGAAGAGGTGTCATTCAAGGTCACAGGTAAACTATCATTGTTAGAAATAATATTACCAGCTAAAATATTATTATAGGTATTATTCGAATACCACCTATAATTTGTATAGCCTTGAGGCGCGCATAAATATAGTTGACCTAAACTATTGTTTGAAATAATTTGTTCAACATACCCAGTTGTAAGCGAATCAGACAAGGAGTCTGTTAGCAAATTTCCATCATAATTAAAATCCAAATAACAGTAACCAAAATCACCACCTAATGCACAGTCATTAACAGTTGCTTCAATCCATACATTTTGTCCTATGTATGATGATAGATTAAAAGATGCTAATGTCCAATTTCGGTATGAAATTGTATCATAAAAATTTGAATTATAGTATGGGGTCGAAAGTTGATTCAATGCTCCAGAACCTACGTTTATAATATTATTCGGAGAAGTTATAGTTCCGTTGGCTTGTGTAAGCTTAATGCGGAATGCTGGTTGCTCGTTGCTGGGATGGTTATTAAATTTAAATACCAAAGCATAATGGAAAATTAAATTATAATTTGTCGAATTAACAGAATAAATAAACCTTATTCTTTCGGCTTCAAAATTAGCATTAGTATTGCCCATCTTTATTGAGTAATTGCCACCCCAAGGAGAAACCACTGGAATAAAAGGTACCATTGGGTCATTGCCATTTATACCGCTGTCTACAGTCATTATACTAAATCGAATCTCACTATTATAATCATGAAAAACATTTGAATCAATTAATGTGATAGGGGTATTAGGAATGTTTAAAGTTGGTAGTTGATATTGTGGAGTTTGAGGCCCAACGACAGCAGTTCCTGTATATAAATTCCAATTTGTAAAAGAACCATATTCAAAATCAATGTTCCCAGTGAATTGGCACGTAGCAATTTTGGAGATTGAAAGAAATATTAAAGTGAAAAGAATTTTCATTCTTGTTATTAAATTTATTAATCGAATATAGAATAAATTTAATTAAACTGTCTATGATTTCTTAATAGGAACGTGAACAACAACCTCAAACTCATTTATGTATTTGAAAATATTGAAGATATTTCACAAGTTATTTTAGAGCTAAAGAAAATCTTAACCGATTAATTATTTTGTTTACCAATTCTCTTAAATTACATAGAATGAATAAAACAATTTTGGAATTACATTGTTAATGCTTTATTTTACTTTTATCAATGACATTATTCGATGAAATATCTCTTAAGTGCAGTAAAATAACAACCCATAGTTATAGCACTTCTTTTACACTAGGGATCTTGTCTTTAGACAAAAAATTCAGAAATCCTATTTATGCGATTTATGGTTTTGTAAGATTTGCTGATGAAATTGTTGACACATTTCATGGCCACAACAAAGAAATTTTACTTCAAAAATTTAAGGAAGATACTTATAGTTCAATACATGAAAGTATAAGTTTAAATCCAATTTTGAATAGTTTTCAATTAGCGGTAAATGAATATAAAATCGATTTAAGCTTAATTGAAAGTTTTCTGCATTCAATGGAAATGGATTTAAATCCTTCTAAAGAATACTCTCAAGAAAAGTACGAAGAATATATTTTAGGAAGTGCTGAGGTTGTTGGTTTAATGTGTCTTCGTGTTTTTTGTGAAGGGAATGTTGAAATGTATGAAAGACTAAAACCTTCAGCAATGAAATTAGGATCAGCGTTTCAAAAAATTAATTTCTTACGTGATTTAAAGGCAGACTATTTTACGTTAGGAAGGGCATATTTCCCTGATTTTAATTTAGAGAAGTTTGATTCAGAAACTAAAATGAGAATAGAAGATGATATAGAAATTGATTTCAGGGCTGGTTACGAAGGAATTAAGAATTTACCTAAAGGAACTAGATTTGGTGTTTATGTCGCTTATATTTACTACTACTCTTTGTTCAAGAAGATTAAAAATTTATCGGCAAATAAAATATTAACTGAAAGGGTAAGAATAACAGATGCGAAAAAATATTTGTTAATTATTATTTCATTTATAAGACATAAGCTAAATTTGCTTTAATGATACGACTTGCAATATCTATTCTTTTTCTACTAACAATAAATGCATTTTCAAATATTCCTCACCTTGAGTTAAAGAAAATGTTTTTTAATTCAATAAATAATAGCATCAATGCCGATAAACTATACTACCTTTTAAAGAATGAAAAGTATGATAAAAGTGCAATCGTAAAAGCATATTTAGGCGGTACCTTAGCATTAAGAGCCAAACATTCTAATAATCCAGTTTATAAACTTTCATACTTAAAAGAAGCAATGAAGTTAATGGATAATTCTATTTTAATGGAAAAAAATAACGTCGAAATAAGATTCTTAAGGTTTTCAATTGGAGTTAAAACACCTTCAATGCTAGGTTACAATACTCATGTTCTTGAAGATAAAAACGTAATTCTTAAAGGATTGAAAAATCCAAAGGTTATTGAACAATTAGGCAAAACTCATGTTTCATATATGGTCAATGATATTTTGAAGAATGGGAAATGTAATTCAGAAGAAAAATCATTCTTAAAAAACATATTAGAACAATGCAATCAAATGAACCATTAAAATTAAACGTAACCATTGACAATGGTTCTGGCTTTTGTTTTGGTGTAGTGTATGCAATTGAAATGGCTGAAGAAATGCTTGATAAGCAAGGTTATTTATATTGTTTAGGCGATATTGTTCACAACGATGAAGAGGTAAATAGGCTTATGAAAAAAGGCCTAAAAACAATAACTCACGACGAATTTAATACACTAAGTAATGAGCATGTATTAATTCGCGCACATGGTGAGCCCCCGAGCACATACAAAACGGCAATAGAAAAAAATATAACATTAATTGATGCTACATGTCCTGTAGTTTTAAAATTACAGAATAGAATAAAAAAGTCACATGACAATGAAGAAAATATTCTTCTTATTGGTAAGAAAGGGCATGCTGAAGTAACCGGATTAGTTGGTCAGGTAGAAAATGATGCTTTAGTTTTTAGTGATGTTTCCGAATTAGATTTAGAAAAACTGCCCAAAGACATTACTGTATACAGCCAAACTACAAAAAGTAAAGAAAAATTTTACAAAATTACTAGTGAATTAAAAGAGAAAGGTTTTAATGTTAAACCACATGATACAATTTGTACACAAGTTTCGGATAGAGATTCTGAACTGAGAAACTTTGCAAATAAGTATGATAAAATAGTTTTTGTAGCTGGAACTAAATCATCAAATGGTAAAGTACTATTTGAGGTTTGTAAACAAACAAATCCAAATACTTTTTTTGTTTCTAATTCATCCGAATTAGACTTTTCTTGGTTTAATGTAAATGATACTGTTGGCATTTGTGGAGCTACAAGTACTCCAATGTGGCTGATGGAAGAAGTGAAAAAAGCTTTAGAATTAAACTAATTGTTTAAAAATAAAAAAGTCGGTTACTAACCGACTTTTTTATTTTAAGTTTTATTCAGCTTTAATGAATTTGCTACTATAGTATTTGTTGTTTTCAGTTACTGTTAAGATATAAACTCCTTTGCTAAGTTCACTTAAGTCAACTAATAATATGTTACTCAGCATTGTATATTTTAAAGCAACTTCTTTGCCATCAATTGTTTTGGCAAATATTGATTTTACTGAAGTAAAATTATTTATCCCATTTACAAATAGCATATTGCTCGCAGGATTTGGGTAAAGACTAATTTTATTTTCATCACTGAAATTAGAAATCCCTAAAATCTCTTTGCCAACTTTTATATATTGAACTTTTGTTATTGAGTCAGAACCACTGCTATTGGTTGCTTTTAGCTTTACAGTAAAGGTTGTATCAACATTAAACACTACAACTGGATTGGCGGAGTTTTGAGTTGTGTTATTACTATAGCTAAACATAGCGGAAGGAGTAATTGTCCAACGATAGGTAAGATTGCCTAATGAAGCGGAAGTAGTTTGATTTGTAAAATTCACAGGCTGCCATCGAAGTGGTGTTGTATTACTTGCAATAAAATCAGCGTTTGGTAATAAATTTCTCTTCTGGTCGCGGTATTTAATTGAACTAATTGTAAAAGTTCCTAATAAATCATTTCCAACAATTTCTAAAATCGGAATTTTAATTCCATTCGCCAACCACTTATATTCTATTCTATTATTAGGTACTCCGATAGGAAAACCAAATCCTAAATCTATTGTGTCAGTTTCTGTTATTGTTGATTTTACTCTGATGCAGTTATAGGTGCCAAATGGAGTGGTAATACTACCATAGCCATCCACTTCGTTTACCCTGCTTCCTGCTCTAATATAAGTTACTGAAATACTTATGCCAGGTACATTTGATATGGATAAAGTGTAATGAAAATCATCTGAATCAACATCAGTATAGTTTAATGGAAACTGATATATTTTGTCAGTATTGCTATACGTGCTTCCAAGTGGAACGCCAGAAATACTATAGCCTGTGGCCTTTGCTTCGAACACACTAGTAGTTTTATTATAAAACTCATAAGCATTTGTTAATTGCACAATGGATAAGTCTACATCGGGCTGTTTCAGTCCAATGGCATTAAAACCTGCACCTAGAAAACTATATAATGTTGATGATGAATTCTTATATTCATTTAAACCTTGTCCATTAGGTTGTAAAAAAGAAAAATTCCAAGTTTGATTTGCACCAGTTTGATTAATATTAATTCCACTTGTTGTTGCAGGTGCAGTGCTATATCTTACCGTGTCGCCTTGCCCGAAAAGTGGGGCATCTGGCATATCATTTTCTGTTATGCTAATTTGTGATTTAGCATAAGTAAAAAGAATTATTCCGAATAATGTAAGTAAGTTTTGTTTCATTGTTTTAATTTTTATTCATCAAAAATAAACAATATTTTATTAGACAATCAATTTTTCTTGCGTAACTCATTAATTGCAATATAGCTCATTAAACCAATCATTACTTCTAAAGAATTTTCATCTATATCAAATGTTGATGTGTGAACATTTGACATAATATTTTTTTCAATATTACCCGTTCCAATCCTATAAAAACATGAAGGTACTTGTTGCGAAAAAAAAGCAAAGTCTTCGGCGGTCATTCTATAATCAAGGTCAATAACATTTTCTTTTCCTAAATATTCTATGGCTGATTTTTTGGCGTTTTCAGTAACTTCTATATCATTTACCAAAAAAGGATACCCAATAATAATATTAATGTTAATAGAAGCCTTATTTTCTTTTGAAACAATGTCACAAATTTCTTTTATTTTTTGATGTGCAGCTTTTCTCCAATCTTCATCAAATGTCCTAAAGGTGCCTTCAATGTTTACTTTATCAGGAATAACATTTGTAGCACCTTCACCAATAATCTTCCCAAAAGCAAGTACAGTTGGAGTTTCAATTCCTATATTTTTTAAATTTTCAGAGGAGAAAATTTCATTTAGTTTTAGTAAAAGTTCAGATGCAATTATTAATGGATTATTGTATAATGCTGGCATTGCAGCATGTCCGCCAACACCAACAACTTCAATGTAAATTTCGTCGGTACTAGCCATAAACATACCAGATTTGAAACCAACTTTTCCGGTTTCAATTTGAGGAGTTACATGTTGGGCAAAAATTTTGGATGAAGGATGCTTTGCCAATAAACCTTCTTTAAGCATTAACGAAGCTCCGCCAGGCAATTTTTCTTCGCCAGGTTGAAATATGAATTTTATTGTTCCCTCAATCTCATCTTTTATTTCATTTAAGACTTTAGCAACACCTAAAAGTGATGCACTATGAACATCATGTCCACAAGCATGCATCACTCCTATGTTTTTTGATTTATAGGGTACATCATTAGTTTCATGTATCGGCAGAGCATCCATATCTGCTCGTAAGGCAATGGTTTTGCTTTCTGGGTTTTTGCATTTTAAGGTAGCCACAATTCCAGTTTTTAGATAACCAGTTTCTATTTCTAAACCTAGTTCTTGTAGTTTGTTGATAATGAATTTTGAAGTTTCAAATTCTTGAAATGATAATTCAGGATTAGAATGTAAATGGTGCCTAATGTCCTTTACCCATGAAGCATTGTCGGCTGCTAATTGTTTTATTTTCGTTATCATCTTAAAAAATACTTAAGTATAATTTGAATCAATTTTTTATTTCGAAATTCATGAAAATACTTGGGTTCCTTCGCTACAATTTTTACAAATATCAATCTGATTTCTACCTTTTAAAATTGATGTTCTAAAGTTTTTATATAAATCGTTTTTCCAAATTCTTTCGAAACTTGTATTTTCTACATTTCCTAATTTATGAGTAGCATCCTTATCGAAACAACAAGGAACTACAGCTCCATCCCATGTAATTACTGCGCTACTCCACATTTTCCAACAGCTATTTTCTAAACTATTTTTAATTTTATATTTACCATTGGGCATTTTTATATAGCGTGAATATTTATCTATACTCGGCATTAAATCACTACCATTTTCAAAGTCATAAATTTGTGCAGTTTTAAAAACAATTTCATCAACTCCTAATTCTGATGCAATTTCTTTTGCCTTTTCAATTTCATGTTCATTAGGTTTCACTACTAAATATTGAAAAACTGTATATGGTGTTTTTGAGTTAAGTTTCTTTTTGGCCTCAAGAATGTTTCTCGTGCCTTCAAAAACTTTATCTACTTTTCCTCCAATCCTATAATTTTCATAAACTTCCTGAGTAACACCATCCAATGAAATGATTAGTTTGTTTAAACCTGATTGTATTGTTTTCTCAGATACTTCAGGTGTTAAATAATGGGCATTGGTTGATGTAGAAGTAAATATCTTACTACGCGATGCGTAAGCTACCATGTCTAAAAATTTTGGATTTAAATATGGTTCGCCTTGAAAATAGAAGGTCAGGTAAGAAAGTTTATTTTTCAGTTCATCAATAATTTTTTCGAACATATTGTTTTGCAACATTCCCGTAGGACGGGTAAATGAGCGCAGTCCGCTTGGACATTCAGGACAACGCAAATTGCAAGATGTTGTTGGTTCAATAGCAATAGTGAGGGGCATGCCCCAATGAACTGGCTTTTTAACCATCCTAGAAATATGAAAACTAAGGTAGAGTATTATTGCATTAGCAACTTTTGCTGCACTAGTCTTTGATATTATTTGTATGAATAATCTACTATTCAAATTGAGTTTAATTATAATGCTACTAAGTTAGTTGTATAATTTATTTTAAATCATATTTAATTGCCTCAAATAAAAAAGCGCAAAAGTATCTAGAACCTTTGCGCTTTTTTAGTGCCTTTATTATATTAATATATCATTACAAATTTAGGAGCAAAACTAAGTGCCGCCAATGCAATTAATGCTACTATTAATAAGGTTCTATGTGACTTTTCAATTGTAATTGCTGGCAAATCTTTTCCATCTTTTCCATACATGGCAATAATAAATCTTAAGTAGTAATAAATTCCTATTAATGATGCAACAACCGCTCCCACCACTAACCAAATATGACCTGCTTGAATGCTGATAAAAAATAAAAATAATTTAGCGAAAAAACCTGCCATTGGCGGTATTCCGGCCAAAGATAATATTGCTATGAGCATTGCAAATGCCATAAATGGACTTCTTTTTGCCAAGCCATTAAACGCATCTAAATCGTCGCTATTACTTGAGTTACTTACATTAATAAATACTGTGAAACTAATAATAGAGGCAATCGAATATGCAGCGGTATAATATAACAATGCATTGGTATGAATAGTATAACCATTTATAATAGAAACAATTGCCAGTAACATATAACCAGCGTGAGAAATACTAGAAAATGCCAAAATTCGTTTGGCATTTGTTTGCATTACAGCCGAAACATTACCGAGTAGTAAAGTAGCCAATGTTATAAAACCTAATACGCTAACCCAAATACCACCAACACTTGCAAAACATGTATAGAACAACCTGAAGAATGCAGCAAAAGCGGCAGTTTTTACAATTGTTGCCATAAATGCTGTAATTACAGTTGGAGAACCTGTATATACATCAGGAGCCCAAAAGTGAAATGGAACCGCCGATACCTTAAAGGCCATACCAATCATCATCAATAAAACTCCTGCATAAAACATAACTGGAAAATTACCATTCAT
>JBEIDK010000130.1:0-9500 GCA_040383485.1 Flavobacteriales bacterium | reverse complement strand
TTTTGTAAAGCTCCTTAATAAACACCAGGTTGATTATATGGTGGTTGGTGGCTACGCATTAGCATTTCATGGCAAACCAAGACATACTGGAGATTTAGATATTTGGATCAATAGTTCAGAAACTAATGCAGAAAAATTAGTTATTGCAATAAAAGAATTTGGTTTATCAAGTCTAGGTCTTACTAAGTCTGATTTTATGCAAGAAGGTTATGTTACACAAATAGGATACCCGCCTTTGAGAATTGATATTTTGAATACGATTGACGGTGTAAAATTTGAAGATGCTTTTCCAAACAAACTACTTGTGGATGTGAATGGGATTGAAGTAAAGTATATAGGTTTAAAAGAATTTATAGAGAACAAAACTGCGTCAGGCAGAAGTCAGGACATTGCTGATTTGAAAGAGATTAAGAATATTAAGAAGCAGTAATTTATATCTTTCCAAAAATACTTTTATAATTTAGAATCACAAAATGAGTAATCTACAATATTTAGAGAGCGCCAAGAAGGAATTTGAATATTATAAACAATTGGGTGAAAAAACTTTCGCGCAACTTACAGACGAGCAACTTTTTAATCAGATTAATAGTGAGAGTAATAGTATTGCGACGATTGTAAAACACTTATGGGGAAATATGCTTTCTCGTTGGACTGATTTTCTAACCACAGATGGCGAAAAAGAATGGAGAAAAAGAGACGAAGAATTTGAAAATGACATCTGCACTCGACAAGAGTTATTAGAGAAGTGGGAAGAAGGATGGTCTTGTTTATTTAAGGCACTCAATTCTATTTCAGATTCGGATTTGTCTAAAGTAATTTATATTAGAAATCAAGGCCACACTATTTTAGAAGCTATCAATAGACAACTTTCGCATTATCCTCATCATATTGGTCAAATTGTTTTTATTGGAAAGATGTTGAGCGATAAGAATTGGAACTCATTGTCAATCCCTAAAGGGGGCTCAAAAGAGTACAATCAAGATAAATTCTCTAAACCTATTTCAATCGTTAAGAATACCTTCTACTTTTGGTTTATTTACTTCGTTATTTTGTGTCCAATTAATACTTCTGCTCAAATAATTCAATCGTATGATGTGGTTATTTATGGTGGAACTTCTGCTGGTGTTTCTGCTGCTATCCAATCTTCTCGAATGGGTAAAAAAGTAATTTTAATTGAACCTACACATCGAATGGGCGGACTAACCACTGGAGGATTAGGCAAAACGGATATTGGGAATAAGCAAGCGATTGGAGGTCTTGCTCGTGAGTTTTATCAAAATATCAAAAGATATTATCTAAAGCCTGAAAATTGGATTTGGGAAAAAAGGGAGGACTATACGGGCGTTGGTTACAACACTTTTGATGAGGATGCGATGTGGGCTTTTGAACCTTCCGTTGCTTTAAAAGTATTTCATGAAATGGTTAAAAATGAATCTAATATTCACATTGTATATAATCAAAGATTAAACCGGGAAACAGGTGTAAAAAAGGAAAAGCAAGTTATAAAATCTATTCAGATGGAATCGGGACAAATTTACCAGGGTAAAATGTTTATGGATTGCACCTATGAAGGAGATTTGATGGCTGCATCAGGCGTTAGCTATACCGTGGGCAGAGAATCAAATAGTCAGTATGGTGAATCTTTAAACGGTGTTCAGGCAAATAATGTCAGTTTAACTCTTCATAATAAAATTTCCAGGAACGCAATTCATCACAATTTTATAGAAGGCGTGAGTCCTTATTTGGTTATCGGGAATCCAAAGAGTGGATTATTGCCATTTGTGCGTGCTGAAAAGCCTGGGATTGATGGTCAGGCCGATCACAAAATTCAAGCTTATTGTTATCGCATGACTTTAACCAATCTTCCCGAAAATCGTATTCCTTTCAAAAAACCCGTTGGTTACAAAGAATTAGATTATGAATTATTGTTTCGGAATTATGAAGCTGCCAAAGGTGACATTCGTAATATGTATAATTATGGAGATCCTTTAGTGCCTTGGATAAATTCTGCAATGCCAAACCGAAAAACAGATACCAATAATCAAAAGGGCTTTTCAACAGATTTTATTGGACAAAATTACCGTTACCCTGAAGCGAGTTATGATGAAAGGTTAATAATTGCGGCGTTGCATAAAAAGTACCAACAAGGCCTAATGTGGACTTTGTCTTATCATCCTAGAATTCCTAAGCAAGTTCGTGATGTGGTTTCTCAATGGGGAACATGCAAAGACGAATTTGTTACAGATGGTGGTTGGACTGACCAATTATATATACGTGAAGCTAGAAGAATGGTGAGTGATTATGTGATGACCCAAAGAAATTGTGAGGCAATGGATATTGCGCAAGATGTTATAGGACTGGGAGCATATCAGATGGACTCTCATCCCATTCAGCGGTACGTAGATGTAAATGGATTTGTTAAAAACGAAGGCAATGTAGAAGCGCATGTTGATGCACCTTTTCCAATTAGCTATAAATCAATCATTCCTAAAAAATCAGAAATAACTAATTTGTTTATACCCGTTTGCCTTTCATCCTCCCATATTGCTTATGGATCCATTCGAATGGAGCCTGTGTTTATGGTATTAGGTCAATCTGCAGCAATAGCAGCTAGTATTGCCATTGATAAAAATGTACAAATACAGGAGGTTTTCTACCTAGAATTACGTGCAGCTTTAATTAAAAATAATCAAATATTGAAATAGATTTATAGTTCTCATATTTCTCTTCTTTTAACCCGTTAATGGAGAAAACTTGGCCGGAAGTTAATGAGTTTTAGATCATCAATATTGAAGTTTTTAATTTGCAATGAAATCATGTATTTCCTTTCATGGATAGAACCTAAATAAACAGGCATTAATTGCCAGCTTTTTTGATTTTGAGGAACTTTTCTAAGACTCCTACTAAACTATAAAAATCACTTAGGTCCTTCCAGATTCGGTCAGAATGTAGTTCAATCGTGACTACAAAGCCTGTCACAAACGTGACAGGCTTTGTAGCGAGACATGTTTTATATATAAAACGACATAGCCATTTGGATTAAATTCAGTTAGATGCTGATGATCATGATTTGTTAACAAGTAAATTATTTAGCAGGATCTGCATTCCAAATATCAACGATACATTTCCAACCACCATCACTTTGTTTTTTCCAAGTCTCACAAAATTTTCCTGTTTCACTAATTACTTTACCAGTTGCGTCTGTGTAACTAAACTGATAAGGACCTGTGCTATAGCCTAAATCGCCTGCTTTAGAAACTTCCGTCTTAGTTGCCTGAAATCTCATTTTTGCACCTGGCATGGCAAAAATTGCTTTAATAGATGTTGCTCTACTTGCGGCATCGGTACATGTATTTTCTCCTGGAGGCATCATAATAGCATCATCTGTATAAAAGCTTAACCAACCTTCAGCTGAATTTTTCGAAGACTGGTCATCCCAAAGGCTATCTGCTTTGAAAATTGCATTCACAGAAGCTGTAGAATCGTTCAAGGTACTTGAATTGCCTGTTTTTGTTTTAGTAGATGAGCTAGTGCAAGCACTTAAAGCAATGAAACCTACGAAAACTGCGCTAATAATTTTTTTCATATGTGTAGATTTAGAAATAGGGTATAGCCCATTTCAGTGATTAAATAAGATTCTTATGAATGATAGAGATTACAGGAATTGTAAATAGAGCTGTTGCGTTAGAATTGCAATAGAGTGAGTGATTTACTATTTTAAGGTAAGTAAAAATCTTAATATATTAATAATTAAACCCTGTGTGAGGAAAAATCCCATGAATTCGGTCCAAATCGGTTGTTTTTGCATGAGGTTTTTGTCAGTTCTAACTGAAACGAAGTATGATCAACCATATAGTTTACGTTTAATAAATAGTGAATATGGTTTCTAAATAGATTAAGTTTGATACTACGTGGAGAAATTTTTAACATTTTTGAATAGGTAATTGATATAAATCAAGGTCATCATGAGACACTCTTTTAAATTATTTATTGTTATTCTATTCGTTGCATGCTCGCCATATAAAAAGGTGACTATTTCAATGAGTGAAATGCAAACTAATAATTGGTTGAATAAATCAGAACAAGATGTTATTTCAAGTTTGGGTAACTATAAAAGAAAGGAAAAAATAGATTCTGGGTATAAGATTTCATTTGATTATAGCTCTTATAGAGTCCCTAATAATAAGATTTATACTAAGAGCTATAATATTTCTAATATCAATACTGTAGATAAGAAAGGCAATTTATTAGTGCAACGTACCGACGCAATGTCAAATAATAATATGCAAAATTATAATAATCAATTGGAGGTTGTTAATTTAAAATATCTTGAATTTTACTTAGATAAAAATAGAAAAGTTTCCTATGTACTTGCCTCAGGTTATCCCGATTCAATTAGGTATGAATTACGAAAAAAATTAAAATAGGTATTTCTAATCACCATAAATTGTCAGGAAGTTCAAATTTTGTTCCATTTGGAGCAGTGAAAGTGTGCAATCCCTTTTTGCACCTCTTTTACTTTAAAAGAGACATATAGCAGTAGCATCATGATTTCTAACTAATAGAAATTAATTAGAGGTAATATATTCGTTGTCTTCATAACCGGGAGGCCATGGGTTCAAATCCCGGTATTGCTTTTAAAAAAAACCTACTCAATGTTAAATTGAGTAGGTTTAATCTTCATTACTAAATCAAGTTTTTATAAATGGCTACTACTACCTGAACCAATACACTGCCATTTACCATTTCTTTCCATGAAAGTATCTGTCCAATTAGTTGTTTTTGTATAATCTTTACCTGCTTCATCTGTACCCTTAGTTACATGAGATCCAACTACTGAAGCTACATTATCACCATAAAAAGTAACGATCATTGCACCATTAACAACACTACTTATTTTTCCTTTTATATTTTTGAGTGAGCTTAGTACTTCCGCTTTACCTTCTTTAACGCCTTTAGAGTTAAAACCTGAGAAATCATCGGCAAGTATATTATCAACAACTTTAACGCCATGATCTTTATCTAAGATTGATACATTCCAAGAACTTTCCATCTTTATTAATGTTAATTCAAGTGCAGATTTATTAACGGTACTTATTGTTGATGTATCCGTTTCCGTTTTTGGAGTAAAATTAGTACAAGCAGTCAATGATGCTGATACAAGAAAGCATATTACTATTTTTTTCATTTTTCTTTTTTTAAATTATTATTTAGAACTTAGGTCTTTTCGGTAAAACAGTAATTCATGCCACACCTCTTGAATACTATTTCGCATTGTTTCAGTAAATCCAGAATAAGCGAACCTACCATGGATTTTTTCATATTGATCTTTGACCAAGTTATTGTTACTAAGTGCCCTATCTTTTAATCCATTTGGATATCTAGTCACTACAGCATATTGAGCAGGTCCTGAAGAATTAGAAGCAAAAACTGCAACAGATTGCCCTAGTGCTTTCCAAACAGGTCTTAATTTTTCAAGCAAATTATACAATTGGTATCCATTTCCTAGTTTCGGAAAATAATGGGTGATGCTGATTTTGTCAGCCCAGTCATTGAGTCCAGTGGTGCTAATAGAATCCTGGAAAGCAGAAAAACTAGAACTGCCCCTTTCCGAAAGATAGATAGCTACATTTTTGTGCCAGTCAATATTATGTTCAGTGCCTAAATTACCCCTGTTGTCAATAGTTTCCCAGCTGTTTGGGCCTTCGCTAATTTGATAACCGCCAGCATCTGGTCCAGATGCTATTTCAAAAATACGCGCGCTCCATTCACCGGTATGATACTTTTGGTAATGGGCGGCAACGGCCTTTTCAAATTCCAATACTTTATCCATTTTTGCGAATACTCTTTGCGTACTCATGATATTTTTTTGACTTATTCCCAAAAAAGGAACAAGACATAATAGCATAACAATTTTTTTCATACTAAATGATTTAGAAATAGACTATTGTCCATTTTAATGATTAAATAAAATTCTGAGGAATGATAGAGATTACAAGAATTGTAAATAGAGCTGTTGCGTTAGAATTGCAATAGAGTGGGTGATTTACTTACTTAAAGTAAGTAATATTTCTCAAATAATATATTTTCTAATAAAATTAATAATTTTACCAAATTTTTAAAATACAATCAATTGGTAATCAATAGCTATAATATAGAAAGATATATTTGTCACTATTGGTTAGCGGCTTTAAAAGCCAATAAATTCGCTCTAAATTTTATATACGATGCTTTTGTATCTGCTATAAATGCTGCTTCAGATTTTGAATGCGTGTAGATATAAGATAATTTAGTTTTATCGATAGGCTTGGCGGCCATTTGTTTGCGATAATGCGTAACTGAAAAATTTATAATTTTTGTTATAATTTCAATAGTGCTAATTCCTTTATCGGTTAATGTATACAAAAACACTTTTTTATTTGTTGGATGATTTCTCTTTTCAATTAAACCATCAGCAACTAATGTTTTTAACCTTGCTGCCAATACCTTTGAAGCAATTTTTTCTTTTATTTCAAGTAATTGTCCATAGGTATATTGTTGACGGAATAGCATATGTCGAATAATTAATAAAGTCCATTTATCTCCAATAACATCTATTCCAGTTGTGATTGGGCAATGAGATCTCAAAGGGGTACTATTCATATACTTTTAAATAAATTTACAATTAATTTATTTAATCTACTTTATTTCGTAGGTACATGTTTTGCTTTTTTGACATTAAAGAGCTTCTCAAATTCTTCCACATTTAGTTAGAATGTAGTTCAATATTGGCCCTTTGCTCCCCGTGGTTTCTAAATAAAAAAAGAGACCCCTATCGCTAGAGGTCTCAGTTATTTTTTAAAAAACTTAAAAACTATTAGTTACTTAAGATTTACAACATCTTTAGTATCATAAATAGGCCAATGGAAGGTAAGTTTACCATCTTTATTAAACCCAAAAGAGCTAAAAATTACCATATTCCCAGAAACTCCTTTTTTAGATTTCCAAGACATTTCATGCCAACTATGGCCAAACTTATTACCATCAGGCATAGTCACTACTTCACAAATAGTTTTCCCCAAAGTAATATTACCATCAATTAATGCTCTCTGCTTTTTAAAGCCTTCAATAATATTTTGAATACTTACCCCAACTGTCGTATCGGTATCTGATGGCCAGACATTATGAAATGCTTTAGCAGAATCAGCATAGCATGAAGCAAGATTCGTCCATTCTCCATTTGCAAAATAGGTAAAACTTTTTTCAATCAATTCTACATCTGGTCCAGTTGTTGTTACTGAGCCTGTTGGTGTAGTTGTTGCTTCAGTTTTTGATTCTTGATTTATACATCCAATTAATGATACAGAAACAAGAAGACTTAATAATATTTTTTTCATTTTTATTTTTTTGAATTGTTAGAATATATTTTATTTATTTAAATTACTTTTTGACTTAAAATCTTGTAATTCAAAATCTTTAACATCTATTACCTCTCCTCTATTTTGAAGATACTTGGCAAATCCTGCGCTTTTTTCTAATTTGTCATATAGCTTCAAATGATCTTCACCATCTTTACCACTTATCTTTATCCAATAAGTTGCTCCATCTGGCCTGCCAATATCGTAAGTGCCAAATCCTATAAATCTTCCAGCAAATTCATCTTTTAATTCTTTTAAGCCAATTTCGTGTGCTGCTTTAAATTTAATAGGATCTTTCACCTTCAAATCCCAAATATGTGAAACTGTATTTGTTGTATCACCAAGTTGCCAATTAATTATTCTTCCAGAATAACTCGGTCCCAATACGGCAATAAAGTTTTCCATTTTTAGCAAAAACGATTCCCATTTATCTCCGTTAATAGCGTTCTTTCCCATGAATTCAACACCTAGCGTATAGAAAATTACAAACCTGTGTGTCATTCCATTTTGGGATCCAGTTGAAATTTTTTCGATTGCAACTCCACCCATATTCATTTTAACATCTTTATACACTTTATCAAAAGCATCAGAAATGCCATTTTCTGTATGTGGGTTCGCTTTAAATTCCTGTACCCAATACCCTCCAGTTTGAGCGGATAACAAAGTAGTTGTAAAAATTGCAAGAAGTAGTAATAATTTTTTCATACATGTTGGTTTGGAAATAGGGTATAGCCTATTTCAATGATTGAATAAGATGCTGAGGAATGATTGAGATTACAAGAATTGTAAATAGAGTTATTACGTTAGAATTGTAAATAGAGTGGGTGATTTACTTTTTCAAGGTTATAGTTACTTCAATTTTTGAACTCCCAGTTCCTGATGTGTTATACAATGTTGCATTACTTGAAGTCAATGTAGTTATGGTATACAGTTCACCGTCAATGGTTACATTTGAACCATTTATTGAATAAGGAACACTTTTTGATTGACCACTAACACTAGTCAATACAGTACCATTTGTTTTAAACTCTACATAATCAGCGGCTGTAACATTTATGGGAGCTGAAATTGTTCCTATTTTATAATCGTAACTAACTAATTGCCATTTCCCAACTAAGGTAGGGTTTGCGGAATCTTTACTACAAGAAGTTATGACAACTGTAGATAAAAGCATTCCGAATAGTAATAATTTTTTCATTTTTATTAATTTATGATTTATTAGAAGTTGTTTTAATCCATGTTGTACCAATAACAATTAAAAATACAACTGTACATACAATGATAGTTGGTAATTCAGGAGTTAGCTTAGGAAAGCCGTCTTTTAAATTAGTTGCATATCTACTAATTGTATCTTCTGAACCTGCTGATAATTTTACACCTGTATCCTTAAGTTCCGATAAATTATAGGATAATGCTTTTTGGTAGTATGACAAATAAGCGCCCACTTGAAGCGAAAAGAAGGTCATCATAATACCATAAAGGGTCACTAAAGTTTTTGCTATGATATTACCATTTTTTTCATTTACAATTCTAGCAAGTCTAAATGAAATAAAAGTCATAAATACTACTGCAACTGTATAAATTGCATTTTGAATAAAACCTAGTTGACTATTGTTTAAAATTTCAATTTCTGTCATAGTGTTAATTTAGAAATAGGGTATTGCCTATTTCAATGATTAAATAAGAGACTAATGGAAATGATAGCGATTACAAGAAGTGTAAATAGAGTTATTGCGTTAGAATTGCAATAGAGTGTGTGATTTACTATTAAAAGGTAAGTAATATTTTTTAACAATTAATATATTCTACCTCTATAGTCCATTATTTTTTTTAACATTATTTGAATTTCATGATATCCCTCTGCGTGAGGAAAACACCCACTGAATTCGGTTAAAATCGGTTGATATCGGTTTTGTGAAAACATAACCCATTACAAATCAACGCCTTCATTTTCTCAAAAAATCTTCATAACCCTGAGGTCCCGGGTTCAAATCCCGGTCTCGCTACACTTCAAGTGTTGAAAACAAAGGACTTACGTAAACTCGTGGGTCCTTTGTTGTTTCTGCGTGAGGTTTGCGTGAGGTTTTGCGTGAGGTTTATATC
>JBEIDK010000129.1:0-9512 GCA_040383485.1 Flavobacteriales bacterium | reverse complement strand
TTACTATCAATTGCTTTTAAATTCCCATTAAAATTTAATGCGATTAGTAAATAATCAATATTTATTTTTTTTGAATGCTTTAGTTGGTAAACGTTCTCCTTTGCAATAGCTATGGTTTTAGTGTTACACTTTAAGAACTCACTGTGCTTTACAAAACTATTAGTGTAGTGATTACCATCTAAATCAATTGTATGTGTTGTATAAATATAATTTCTAATTCTATTAGGAAACACATGGTACCTCAAGTCAATTATTGAGTTTTTTAATGCTGTATCGCTAATAAAAAATGTTTTATTTCCATCAAAATAATCAATACCTAAATGTTTATTAATACTATAAATTATTAATTTTTTTTGAGAAACATGAGGAATATAAAAGCAAAAGCCACAGATAAAAAAACCAATAAATGATACACCAGAATATATGATAAACCTATAATGCTTAAGGTACATATAAATACATAGAAATACTACCGAAATAAATAATAAGATTGTTTCAATTTCGTTGAATTGAATATTTGTAGTAACAGAACCTGGCAAAGACTCATCTAGCTTTAACAAGTAATTTAATGTGATGGTAATATATTTTAGAAACTGAGTTAGCACCCAAGGGACAAAAGGCATCCACGAAAAAATAATAACAGCAAAACCAGTATATAGCAATAAAGTACTTAACGGAATTACTAATAAGTTAACCAATAGAAAGTAATTAGGGAATTGATGAAAATAATAGAATGTAAGCGGTATTGTACCTATTGTTGCTGATATTGAAACGCTGGTAATTTCCCATGATTTCTGTATTGCCCAGTTTTTAGAAAAATATAATTCGGAAATTATTGGCTGAATAATTAAAATACTTAATAAGGCTAAAAAAGAAAGTTGAAAGCCTACATCGGCAATAGAAAGAGGGTCGAAAATGAGAATGAAAAAGCCAGCAAAGCCTAAAACATTAAACATGTTTAAATATTTATTGAATGACTTTGCATACACAACCATTGAAAACATAATTGCAGAACGAACAACTGGGGCAGAAAATCCGGTGACTATGGCATAGAACCACAAGACAAAAATGCAAATGATAAAACCAAAATATTTTCCTTTTTTAAAGCGCTCCAATGGCTTCAGCATAAAGCTTAGAATAATATACACAAACGCAATGTGCAGCCCTGAAACTGATAGTAAATGCATTGCACCTGATGCAGAAAAATAACTAATTATTTCAGGTTTTAACTCATCTTCAAAACCAACAATCATTGCCGATGCTACAGCAAACTCATCACCTTCTAAACCATTTTGTTTAAAGACTCTTAAGCAATATTCGCGGGCTTTGTAGCAATTATCTACAATGTCAAAGGTTTGTTTAATATTTACTTTTTTCCAATGGCTTTCTTTTAGATAACAACTTTCATAAATTGCTCTATATCCTAAATAATCTTTAGGACTAAACTCAAATGGATTTGGTGCGTCCTTTAACTGTTGAATGTTGTTTCTTATTATTACAATGTCGCCATACTTTAATTTTTTGGCCTTGATACACTTTGCAAAATACAAAACTATTTTACCATTTACCTTCCTAATACCTTCATTAGATTTTATAAATTTTACTTCACCAAAAGTTTTTAAACTCTGCCTCTTTTCAACTAAAGGTTCAGTAATTTTTATAATTAATAAATCACTTTTGGTAAGCTTTTGGTTATAGTAATTAATCATCCAATGCCGCTTGCTGATGGTAACTAAGACCAAACCTAAAAGCATTAAAGTGCTCATGTAGCAAATGCCCTTGAGGTATTTTTTGTCAAGCTTATTTGAAATAAAAAAGGAAATCCAAAATATTAAGATTGCAATTCCAAAAATCCAAAATATATAAGGGTGAATTTTTGAAAATAAGCCTAATGTTATTCCTAATAATAAAGGAATAAGCATTCTTAGAAAAGGTATTTTGGACCAAACAATCATCTAGCTTAAAAATGAAAGTAGTCATAATTTTATTTTCAAAAAAATATCAGTTAAATATTTTTTAGCTAGCTTACAATCCTATGTTTAAACATAACATAATATTCATTCCTGCTTGAGGATAAACAAAGTTCTCTTTAATTAAGGCACCATTAAATTTACTGCTATATGTATATCCGTTAGAAGCATACATTTTATTAAAAATATTATTTGCAACAAGCATAATATTTATTTTTTTACACCATTTTGGTGCGGATGAAAACATTATTTTAACATCGCCTGTATTATATGCAGGTAGCATTTTTGATTTATTACTTGTATTGTCAAGAAATTGTGAATCAACAAATTTATGAGCATAAAATAAAGCTATATTTTTATACAATTGAATTTGAAAGCCACAGGTAGCAATTAGCTTGGGTGAGAATGCAATGTCAGTATTCTCAAAAGTAGTTTTATAAACTGCAATGGAGTCATTGTTGGAAAAGTATCCGTAAATATATTCATCAAAGTTTTTTATTTTATTCATGCTTAATGTTGCATTCCCAAAAAGTTTAGTTTTTGCATTCAGTTTATATTCTGTAATTACTTCAATGCCTGTGCGGTTGCTTTTAGGAGTATTAATTCTTGTATATGCACCAACATCATTTACTTTTCCAGTAAGTACCAATTGATTTTTATAGTTCATATAAAATGCAGTAGCTTCAAGTGTTAATATCGAATTATTAAATTTATATCCTATTTCTAAGTCTTGAAGCTGTTCTGACTGAGGCCTACTACTTGGGGTCGAAGCAATAAAGTCTTCTCTGGTAGGCTCTCTATTGGCAATGCTAAATGAAGCATAGAATGAACTAACTTTATTAATTATTTTATGCAAACCAACTTTAGGGTTAAAAAAATTATAATTCACATTTTGTCGAGAAGGCTTTTGAAATAAGTCAAACCCATCGAATACATAATTTATATTTCTGATTTGAATGTCGGTATAAATTGTAAATGACTCTTGAATTGAAAAAATATTTTTAAAATAAAATGCATTGTCATTTTTTAATGATGAGTTATAATTATATTGCATCTGATTATCAGTAGTTGCAGCGTATTCAGCCCAAACTATTTTTGTAAAATGTTTGCCGGTATATTGATTTGATGCTCCGCCTAAAATCATTTGCCATCTGCCCGTTTTATAGTTTAAGGCATACGTTGTTCCATAAAAATTATTGTCGAGCCATTTTTGTCGTATCAATGTTGTACTGCTGATAGTATCAAAATTTATTATGAGAGGTTTTATGCCGTAATCCGACAAACGACTATTTATTTTATATTCTTCGAAATAGCCTGCACCTTTTGTGTAGTGAACCGTAGAATTAAAAAATAAATTATTATTTAAATTATAGGTGAAGTGTAACTGATGATTGTACTGTGAATAGTTGTCGGTTTGATTTGGATATGTAAAGTAATTGTAGGTCCTGTTATTGCTTGAAAACAGGTTTACAGAGTCTTGGGGTGTGTGGTATAGGTATCCTAAGTTATTATAAAAGTGATTAGTCAAATTTGTGTCAGAATTTTGAGTAGTATGCTGCGAGTTATATTTAGATTCAGGTATTCCATTCCAAGCTTGAAAAGTTTTTTCAGTTCCTGAAAAGTTAACATAATGGAGACTCATTTTTTTACCATAATATGAGGCATCTAAATACAATGAGCGCAAATTACTATTGGCCCTATCAATAAATCCGTCAGAAACTATTCTTGAAAGTCTGCCATTAACTGTAAAATGATTGCTTAACAATCCGGTTCCGAATAATATACTATTTTTTAAAGTATTAAAACTTCCGAAAGTATTATTACTCTCAGAATAGGCGCTGTCGCGCATGGCTAACGTTTGAATATTAATACTGGCGCCAAATGCACCGCTTCCATTACTTGATGTACCAACGCCTCTTTGTATTTGTATGCTTTGCGCTGATGATGCTAAATCGGGGAAGTTTACAAAAAATGTTCCTTGACTTTCTGCATCATTAACAGGAATTCCGTTAACGGTTGTATTGATTCTAGTGCCATCAGTACCTCTTATTCTTAATGAAGTATAGCCAACGCCAGCTCCAGCATCAGATGTATTTACTACCGAAGGTGCATATTGAAAAATATATGGTAAGTCTTGGCCAATGTTAAGCTGTTCTAATTCTTTTTTATTTATGATTTGGTAAGTTGCGGCATCCTTTTCTGATGCGCGTGTGGCAGAAATAATAACTTCATTTGCTTCGTAGGTGCCTTGCTCTAATTGTATTTTTAATACCCCATTTATTGGCAGTTGAATACTTATGGTTTTTTTATTAAAGCCAAGGCAAGCAACTTCAATTTGACAATTTTTATTTAAAATTTTTTCAAAACAAAATTCTCCATTTACATTCGTTGGCATGGCAATATTTTCGTAGCCAATCAACCTAATTGTCGCAAACTCTAAGGGCTCCTCTTTTCCTGAATTATTTGTTACTACTCTACCACAAAAATTATTCTGTGAAAATGCGCTAATAGAAATAACTAATAGAAATGTAGTTGATAAGAAAAAGTTTTTCATTTAATTAAAAATTGCGGGGTGCAATTTTTAGAATACAACTGTTCATTTTTCCTACGACGGCATTATCCGTATCAGGTTCAATGGGTATAATCTCAGCCTTGAAATTCAAAGCACCCCTTTTTTATTTGTGGGTCAAATATATATTTATATTTTTGTCAATAACAATATTATTCATGAAACATTTATTTTCTATTCAGTCATTAACAATATTATTATTTTCAACTATTATTTTTTTTGCATCATGTGGTAAAAGACGTGAACTAAGAGAAATTGGTTGTGTTAGTGGTAAATTTAGATATAGCCTAGTTGAGCCTTACATTTACCTAGGGCCAATGGATAAAAAGCGTTTTTTTCAATATCTTGATTCTCCAACTTCATATCATCAAGGTAATTTGATTAATCAAGAAATGCGTTGGGAAAAAATTGATAATGCAGAAGAATGTCCTATCACTGCAGTACCTTAGTACTTTAATAGTTTTATGTCCAAACGTACGCTCAAAAGGCAATCCATTTTCGCATTAGTAGCTTCAATAGTAATTATTGTTTTAATCAACTTTTCTGGTTCATTTTTATTTAAGAGACTAGACCTTACCTCCGAAAATCGCTACACACTTT
Organism: Flavobacteriales bacterium; assembly: GCA_040383485.1. Classification (GTDB taxonomy): domain Bacteria; phylum Bacteroidota; class Bacteroidia; order UBA4408; family UBA4408; genus JBEIDK01. Next base: position 4,373 of record JBEIDK010000129.1, on the reverse strand, counting down.
CTGATGCTACTATTGAGTTGTTAAAAGGTTTAAATGATGTTGCATACTTTAAAATTTACCTAGAAGGCGAAGACTTAGATGCTAACTATAAACGTTTGCGAACAGAAACTAGAGAAATGCTTGATGAATTCAGAGTTTATGCAGGCGACAATGTGCAATACGAGTTTGTAAATCCCTCAGAGTCAACCGACAAAAATGAACGTTATGAAGTATATAATTTATTAGCTAAAAAAGGATTACAAGCAACAACACTTTCTCAAAACGACAAAGATGTTACCACGCAAAAAGTACTATTTCCAGGAGCGATAATAACATATCAAGAAAGAGAAACGCCGGTGCAACTATTAAAGTCTCAACTAGGATACTCTCAAGAGGTAAATATAAATAGTTCAATTCAGGGTTTAGAATACGAAATTTCAAATGCCATTCGAAAGTTGTGCGTGAGTAAAAAACCTAAGGTGGCAATTTTAGCTGGTCATGGAGAACTAACAGAAATTTGGATCAGGGATTTTATTGTGAGTCTTGAAGAATATTATGAAGTAACATTAAACAAGATAAATGAGAATTTTAAAGGCCTTGAAAATAAAGACGCATTAATTATTGCCCAACCAGACAGTCTTTTTTCAGAAAAAGACAAATTTGTTATTGACCAATTTATTATGCACGGAGGTAAAGTGTTGTGGTTAATTGACCCTATTAATGCCGATATGGATAGTTTAAAGGACAAGCCAGTAATTTTTGGAATACCAAACGAATTAAACTTAGAAGACCAACTATTTAAATATGGTGTACGTTTGAACTCAAACTTAGTTATGGACGTTCAAGCTGCGCCAATTCCAATGATTACAGGTGCAGTAGGTAATCAAAATCAACGTTCATTATTACCTTGGTATTTTTTTCCATTATCATTTCCTATATCAAAGCACCCTATTGTAAACAACCTAAATGCAGTGAAGCTTGATTTTGTAAGTACACTTGACACTGTTAAAGCAACAAATGTTAGGAAAACAATTTTATTAACTTCTAGTAAATATAGCAGAACCCTTAACTCTCCGGTGAGAATTTCACTTGAAGTTTTACAAAAAGAACCGGAAGAAAAACAATACAGCAAAAGTTTCTTGCCACTTGCTGTTTTACTTGAAGGTAATTTTGAAAGTTTATATAAAAACAGAATACCTCCAGCTATTGCACATGATAGCGCTATTGATTTTAGAGAAAAAAGTGTTGAAACTAAAATGATAGTAGTTGCAGATGGTGATGTTTGTAAAAATCAAGTTCAAAAAAACACTCAAAATGTATATCCCTTGGGCTATGACCGCTTTAGTGGCCAGACTTTTGGAAACAAAAACTTTTTACTCAATTGTATGAACTATCTTCTTGATAATAGTGGTCTAATTTCGGTACGTTCGCGTGAACTAAAGTTGAGATTGTTAGATAAAAAAGAAATAGAAAATAGGAAAACTAATATACAAATTGCCAATGTTTCATTACCAATTATATTAGTTATAATTATTGGGCTACTTCAATTTTTGGTAAGAAAAAAAAGATGGAATTAGAGTAGTATGTTTACAAAAGACCATTCTATTTTATAAAAATGAAACTTCACTATAGAAAAATAGGCCAAGGAAAGCCGTTAATTATATTGCATGGCTTGTTTGGAAGTGCTGATAACTGGAACTCTTTAGCAAAAGAATTTTCTCGTACTTTTGAAGTATATATTGTTGACCAGCGCAATCATGGGCTATCACCACACTCAACAGAATTTAATTATGAGGTAATGAGTAATGATTTGTTGGAGCTATTAGATGATAATAATATTGAAAAAGCTTCAATAATTGGTCATTCAATGGGTGGTAAAGTATTAATGCAGTTTGCTGCTTTAAATGCTAATAGAATTGAAAACATGATTGTGGTAGATATTTCCCCGAGGTATTACAAACCGCATCATCAAAATGTTTTAAAAGCTTTGCAAAGCATTGACTTTAATAGTATAGAAACTAGAAAACAAGCCGAAGAAATTTTAACTCCTCAGCTGAATGAAGTATCTACAACTCAATTTTTGCTTAAAAATATTTATTGGAAAGATGCCTCAGGAAATGAAGGTAAAAAACTTGCATGGCGTTTTAATCTCGACTCAATTATAAATAATATTGAAATGATTGGGGTTGAAAGTCCACAAGTGAATTCTGCATTATCAGGAAAGATGAAAGTACTTTTTATTAGCGGTGAAAAGTCAGACTATATTACAGATGATGATAAGCGATTAATCAGAACTTATTATCCAACGGCTATAGTAAAAACAATTGAAAATGCTGGTCATTGGGTACAAGCTGAGCAGCCTAGAGTATTTTATGAAACGGTTCTCAATTTTATTTTAAAATAATGTTTATCCCTAATTTTTAGGTTCAGAGTTTTTTTATTTTATTAGGTTTGTATTAATAACTGAAAGTATTTAAAGAATGAGTAAACATCAGAAAAGAAGCGACAAAGACACTCTTAAGGAGCCAACAAAATCATCTTTAAAACATAAACTAGAATTAGATAAAAGCAATAAAAAAATACAACTCTTTTATTCTTTACTTATTGCTGCCTTGGCCTTGCTTATTTATTCAAATTCAATTGGAAATGGCTATGCCCTCGATGATTTTTCTGTTATAAAAGAAAATAATATTGTAAAAAATGGTACCAAATCAATTCCATTAATATTCAACTCATCTTATAGGTATGGCTATCTAAATGTTAACGATGGCCTTTATCGTCCATTTACCTTAATGATGTATGCAATAGAATGGCAAATTTTTCCAGATAAACCATCTGTTTATCATTTTATAAATGTTGTATTATATATGCTTACAGGTGTTGTTATGTTTAAGCTTTTAGTTAAAATTTTAAAAGGCTATAATGTTATTTTACCCCTTATTACAACCTTAATTTTTATTGCACATCCCATACATACCGAGGTAGTTGCAAACATAAAAAGTAGAGATGAAATAATGTGTTTTCTATTTGTATTGTTATCTATAAAATACATCTTTGATTACTTAGAAACTAAAAAAAATAGTCAAATACTACTCTCAATTTTATTTTACACAATTGCACTATTTAGCAAGGAATCCGGTATATTAATGTTAGCATTTGCTCCACTTTTTATGGTGTTTTTTAGTCGAGAAAATATAGGGAAGATAATATCAATAACACTGGTTTTTTTAATCCCTACAATTGTTTATTTAGTCATTAGGCATAGTGTATTAAAATCTACCGTTGGCATTCAAAGCGTTTCTCTAGTTGACAATTTACTTATAGCATCAAAGTCTGTTGGAGAGAAATATGCAACTGCATTTGTAGTATTGGCATATTATATAAAGTTATTGTTTTTACCTCATCCCTTACTTTATAATTATTCATACAATCAAATTCCAATTGTTAGTTTTTTAAATCCAATCGCATTCCTTTCTGTTCTATTTCATGTTGGAATTTTAGTTTTTGGTATGTCAAAAATCAGATTTAACTCAACCTCACACAAAGGAAATTTAAATACAAACGAGAATATATATGAGCATAAAAGTATATTAGGATTTTCAATATTATTTTATCTAATAGGTGTTTCACTTTTTAGTAATATGATAGTAACAATAGGTGCTGCAATGGGAGAACGTTTTATTTATTTTTCTTCATTTGGTTTTTGTTTTGCAATTGCTTTTATTTTAATTAAATTATTAAAAATTGATTTGCATAAAAATATATTAAAGCCAAGTGAAGCTTTTAATTCAAAACCATTGTTGGCAATAACCTTGGTAATTTTAGTTTTGTTTAGTGTAAAAACAATTGCACGTAATACTAACTGGAAGGATAATTTGACATTGTATCGTCATGACTTACCAATTTCTATGAACAGCGTGCGTTCTCATTACTATCTGGGAAATGAGTTAATTAAAAACGAAGATGAACTAAGTGGCAATCCTATAGATACTTCAGCTATTTTAGAGGGCTGCAAAGAATTAGAAGCTGCATTAAAAATTTATCCTAATTATAATGATGCTAACACACAACTAGGAGTGGCATATTATAAAATAAAAGATTTTAAAAAGTCGGAGAAGTATTATTTAATAACATTAGAAAACAATCCGAATGATGCTGTTGCAATTAATAATTTGGCCGCAATATATTTCAACACTGGCCAATATGAAAAGGCAATTAATATGTATGAGCGTGCCATTACATTAAACCCTAGGTTTAGCGATGCAATGGTAAACATTGGCAGTTGCTATGGCTCAATGCAGAAATATGAAGAGTCGATTATTTATTTTAAAAAGGCAATTGATATTTCTCCTGACAATTCAAAAGCATATTTTTTTATGAGTAAAAGTTATGGC
>JBEIDK010000128.1:0-9579 GCA_040383485.1 Flavobacteriales bacterium | reverse complement strand
GTTAGGGGTTCTTAGTGAAGCGCCAAAGTCCAATAAAATATGAACTTTTTCGAATAAATCATATTGAATATATGATGCATGAGAAAAAGTTGTTTACTTCATATTTTGAAGGGGTTTTGCGTTGTAATAGAATTTCTAATGCGTAATCTGGGTTAAATGGAATTGTGTTTTGTGCGTTGAACCTTTTACATATTTGAAGTAAAATAGAATAGTAGCATTAATAACTTATTCTTATTTTTTACGTTGATTCTAAAAGATTTCACTACGAGGTGATAGAAATAAAAGAATAATCTTAATCAATAAACGCACATTTAAAGAGTTTTCTCAGTTGTGCTTAACAGTATTTGATTAAGCTTTGCTTAAACGATTATCATTAGAGACTCTTAGCTGGTTGTGCTTTATTTTAATCTTAATTATTTTTTTGAAATGGCAAATCATTTTCGACTATATTTTTCTGTACAGATTCAATCTCAGATGTCTTGATAACAATTTCTCGAATCACTGCATCTAATTCTTTAGTGGCTTCTGTAATTTTGTGAATAATCTCAATATTTAATGGATCATTGGGATTATCCGTATTAAGAAGGTTGGTCAATCCAAGAACATTTGCCACTGGTCTGCGAACCTGATGGGATTGTAGAAATGCAATTTCTTTTAAACTTTTATTTTTCTCCAGCAATAGTTCTTCTGATTTTTTACGCAGCGCAAGCTCTGTTTGAGAATTAATCAATGCTTTGAGCAGTGTTTCCACAGTTTGATTTTCCAAAAAGCAAAGTATGATAACGGCTGAAACAAAAAATAACCAGTAAACCCAAGCTGAGTTGCCAATCGGTTCCGTAACAGGTAACAGTTGAAAATAATCCGCTAAAGCCAATGCAAATCCTCCCAAAGAGGCAATAATTCCGAATAGCCAAATTTCTTTTTTTCCCAATGTCAATCCTGAGAACAATACTACTACCGGTAAAAGCCTTAGTCCATGCGCTTTTATTCCCCCTCCAACCCATGCGAATACAAAAACCAAAATCACGAGAAATGAAATATAAATGAATGCACTCAGATAAGTGTAACCTTTTTTTGCAAGGAAAATAAGAGTAATACTTGCGGTCCAGAGTAATGTTATAGCGAGAGAAAGTCTAAAAATGAATGATGGCTGGATACAAGAAATCATAATAAAGGTCAGGGTCACAGTTATAAGAACAAACCAAATTGACTTTATTAATAGTGAACTTTTCCAGTTGGTCATCTCCAGATTTGAATTTTTATTAGAGAAATCTTTTGTTGTCATGAATTATTTTTTATTTCTAACTACATAATTTGTCAATCTATATGATTATTTAATGTTTGATTTATCTTTGTCTGTTATTTAATTCATTGTAGCTAATCTTCTTAAGTAACCACTTAAGGTTTGAAGATTTACTATGAGCAACCTTCCGAACAAATTTAATATTTTTTTTGTGACCGTGATTATTAATTTGAAGCTATGTAAATTTAAGCTACAATGTTTTATGAATGAAAACTTAATTAGTATTCACTTAAAAACCCTACATGGTCAGTAAATTTTGATAGATAGCGTAATTTGAATAAAATAAATGCAAGACATATGGGCATAAAATGTAAAAAAAACCTTGTAGATGATAGTTTCAAAAAGTCACAAGCAATATGTATTATTTTAAAATCCGTTTGGCCAACATTTAGATTTGAACTATCGTTGGGTTAAGTTTGCTCATATTATTCTTGGGACAAATTATCTCAATTTTATTATAACAAAATACCTAGTTCTAAGGTTGCTGGGGCTTTATATGCTCCGCAGTTGAGTGTGGTCTCCTTGACAATACTCTGCTATAAAATTTTCTCCAGAAAAATAATTATCAAATTAACTCTATTGAGGGCTTCGCTGTTCCTTTTCAGCACAACGCATTAAAATTTTTTTTAGGTTTACAAATAGCTTGTTTCAAAGGTATTTTTATTGTCAATTATCAGTTCATCATTTGTAATTTTTTTATTTAATTCTGTTTTCATATCACACAAGATGCTGATTACGCCTTTAGAATCTGACGTTTGGCACAGCTTCCACGAAATTATTACACTATGTCTTTTGGATACAACTTTGAACCGTGATGTCAATTATGGAAATAAAAAATATACGTAAAAAAAAGGTACTACCATATTTCGGAAGTACCTTTTTTTTGTAAATATTTTATTTAAAAACTATTCTACAACCAACTTGGTGTAAGTAACATTGTTTTGAAAGGTGTTTTTAACTTGATAAATACCTTTAGATAGTTTACTAATGTTATTTAAAATAATATTTGAACCCACTGCTACAGTATTTGTTTTTGATGAAACTATTTGGCCAACTGCATCTATTATTTGCGTATTTACAGAACCAGTATTCTCAGAAAATAAATTAATTGTAAATTCGCTCTTAGCTGGATTTGGATATAATTTAAGCACTTTAATTTTATTTAAATCCTTAATAGAGGTTTGACTATTTGAATTTACATTGATGTAAACAGTCTTGTCATATTGGTATGAATGACCTGCAGGGCGATTTTCAGTAGTTCTAAAATTTGTACGATACAATTTACTTCGAATCATGGAAGGAGTGGTTGCCCATGAAAAAGTATTATTATACATAGTTGAACTACCTGTTGTAATTCCAAAATTTGCACCTAATAATAATGGTTCACCAGTGGCTACAACTTCGCAGAAATCGCTATCTGCATCAAATATGTTATATGCAAAAGTTATGGTGTTTCCGCCAATTACATTAAATTGAACATCACCATTGTTGTTATATACAAATTCTGTGCTATCGGTAAATGGTTCATTATTTGTGCCGTCTGCATTTACAATTACTTGCATATCGCGACGCATTGTACCTATTAAAACACCAGCCCTATATTCTTTTATTAAAATTGATGATTGATAATTACCTAAATTATCAGGTACCCAACTTACAACCCCATTAGTTGAATTAACTGAATAAGGCACTGAAGCTACTGCAGAGGGTGCCACATAAGAAGGAACAACAGCACCATTTGAATCCAATGGGATATCCAAATCATAAGTTAATGAATCTCCGTCGGCATCATAAGAAAGCGGGTCGTAAACCATTAAATTATTTACCTGTGTAAGGGTAATTGGTTGGTTTAAAAATACAGGTGTAGAATTGTTTGCATTTGCAAAATAAGTAAACTCAGTTTGTAATCGCATTCCAATTGTTTGTCCAATGTTTATTCCTTGTCCCATATTTAAAATGGCATCGTTTCGGCAACAGCCTTTCCAAAATACTACATAGCTGCCAGGACTCGGAAGCGTAACAAATTCGTTAAAAATATATTCTTCAACATTATTGCTCATGTAATTTATGCCATTAAAAAATTGATAATTAACGCTATCAATTTGAGTGGGATTATTGGTATTGTAATAATAAAGAGTCTGAAATTCATACATAAAAGCACCAAGTGCATCGCGGTATATGGTGAGTGTAAATTCATAGTTGTTACCTGAAATTTGTTTGGCAGTTATTTGTCCGCCCATCATGTGTGTTGCATTAGCTTGAAGGTTTAATAAAAAAGCTAAAAATAGAATGTAGATTTTTTTCATGTTGTTTAATTTAGAGTGAGTAATTATCTCTATTACGTTAAATATACCAAATAAAGTTAAGATACAAAAATTATAAACCTTTTTCGGAAAGTAAAATTTAGGGATTTTTGCTCTTACAAGAAATTTCAATAGAACCAATTTGCAATTCCATTCTACTAATTTTGAATATGCAATAACATTAAAACTAAATAGTATTGATATATCTAAAACTAAAATTTAGTTTGAATAAACTAATCCTAACAAGGAATAGGAATTTTGTTTTGTGCATTGCAAATGCACATCTTAAACATCTTCTACGTTATGTTTAGCAGAATGGGTTACGTTGAACTAAACGCGAAAGATTGGCGAGGATTGAGGAGCCTACTTGAGCTATTGCTCCAATAATCTGTATTGTTATCTCAGTGCAATGATTTCTATTTTCATATATGGATAGTAAGGCAAAGTAGATAGCATTTTGTCTGCATCAACTTTGTCCTTTGCTATTAATACCAAATAAATTCCAGCAGTTTCACCCTTTATGTATGAGGCCAAAAGTGTACCATTTTCTTCCCATTCTTTTATTATTTCTTGCTCTCTAGGTAATAATTTAATTCTCGTTTCATCGTCAATTCCCTGTAAAAGGATGTCAATCATAAATCTATTCATTGCTTGTTATTTTATTTGCATACTCTAATCGGTTTTCAGCTTTCCCCGTTTTATTATCTGCCAAAATTATATTTTTTATCGTCGATTTGAATTTTTTGTTGCCGTCTTTTTGGAGGCCCGCTAAATTAAATATTTACGAAGCCCTATTGCGCCAAGACAAAATGGGAAGATTAATTTAGTGAAGTATAGTAAGAGTTAGGCATAAATTAATTTTTATAGAACATACAAAAAATAAAAAGCAATGAGGGTTAATACAAATTAATTTTATTTGAGCATACATATTAAATTATTACAATCAACGATAGTGTAACTGTTTTAGCGTATTGTTATTTAGTACTCGTTGCAAAGTGGAACTATTAGAGTGACAAGGTTACTAAGTTATCACGCTAAGCCACAGCGGAACCTTTACTTTAGCTTCGCGACTACTGGGCGCCAATGTGCCGTTAGCTTTAGCCATTCTCCTATAGATGTTTGCAATGTGTTTTTTCATTGTTCTAAACCCTTACCCCAATTACTAAAATATCGTCTGTTTGTTCAGTGTCTTTTTTATAGTTTGAAATAAATGTATCAAGTTCTTTTGCTTGTTGTTGAATAGGAAAATTTTGTATTGAAAGTAGTAATTCTTTGAATTTACTTTTTGTAAGTTTTTTTTCTGGCTGTCCGCCAAACTGGTCGGCAAAACCATCTGTGAAAAGATAAATACTTGTGTCTGGTTGTAAGTTGAATTGATGATTTGTAAATGGTTTTACTTTTTCGTTATGGCCGATGCATTGCTTGTCAGCTTTAGTTTCGATTAGTTCAAAGTTCAAAGTTTCAAGTTCAAAGTTATTTTCATTTTGCGATTTGCCATCTAAACTTTGCACTATATAGAGTGGATTATTTGCACCCGCCCATTCTAAGGTTTTTGTTTTTGTATTTAAGGCACATATAGAAATGTCCATTCCATCATATATTTCATCTTCGCTTTTGCTGAAATTTTCTAGTACTATTTCGGCAGTCTTGTCAAGTATTGCTGCTGGTTGTGTTAAGCCAAATTCTCTTACTGCTCTATTGAGTGCATTATGACAAATTACTGAAACCATTGCACCAGGAACTCCATGTCCTGTGCAGTCGCAAGCAGCAAATAAAATTACTTCTTCTCCATTCTGTTTCAATTTCACCGAATCCATCCAATAAAAGTCACCGGCAACAATGTCTTTAGGTTTATATAGTATGAAAGAATTTTCTAAATATTGATTGATAACTTTTTGCTGTGGTAAGATTGCTGTTTGAATTCTTAAAGCATATTTGATGCTATCGATTATTTCTTTGTTTTTTGCTTCAACTAAATGTTTTTGATTTTCTACGGCATCTTTTTGTTCGTTAATAATTTTATTTTGTTGATTTCTTAAACGAAGCGAACGAAATACAAAACCTGCAAATGCTAGAACCAAGAATAATCCTATACCAGTAAAGATGATGATTAGTTGTTGTTTCTTACTTTCCGCTTTTGCATCTGCTTGTTTCAACCTAAATAACAGTACTTCTTTTTCGTGTTGTTTATCCAATTTATATTTAATTTCAACATCAGAAACCGAAGAATTTATTTTTATTGTTGTTAATGAATCATTAATTCTAGAATACGCAACCTGATTTATATATGCATTTTTGTATTCTTTTAATTCGGCATAAATATCGGCTAGCTCTTTATGATAAAATGCAACATCGATTTTTCCTTCTGATTCTTTAACAAGAGCTAAACCTTTAAGGGCATATTCTTTTGCAAGAGCAAACTGTTTTTTATAGATATAAACTTTTGCAATTTTGATCATTATCCAGCTTTCTAAATTTTTATTATTTTCATCATGGGCTTCTTTTATTGCTTTAAAATAATATTTAAGACTCTCGTTGTAATAAAAAATACTATTATTTTTTTCAGTTTTTGCTTTATTCACATAAAATCGTCCCATAAAATTATAGAAAAGGGCTAAGTCTCTTTTTTGTTTGATATATTTAGCTGTTTCTACAGCAAGATTCATATACTCTGAGCTTTTTTCAAAATCTTTTTTTTCATTACTAATTCTTGCTAAATATTGATATACTCTGGGGAGCAATTCCTTGTTCTCTATCTTCAATAATATTGGAAGTGCTTTTGAATAATATTTTAATGCGGAATCGTTCTGCAAACCAAAGTAATTATTCCCCATTTGAAAATAACTTTTTGCTAAGCTCTCCAGGCTTTGGTTTGCAATATATTTGTTAGAAGATTTTGTAAGTTTTTCATTGATTGCCAATGCTTTTAAAATGTACTCCATGGCTTTTTTAGGGTCGTCATATACTCCTATATAGGTAAAAACAAATAATGAATAAATGTTAGATTTAGCAAGTTGCAGATATTCATTTACATAAGTACTATTTTTTTGATGAGACAGTTTTGAAATTAAAGCAAGACATTGACTATTATACTTGAATGATTCAGTGGCATTTGATGCAGCATACTCTCCACTAATTTCAATTAGCAACTTAACCCTATTGGTATCTTGCTTTGCAGTTTTTAAAAGGGTTTGTAAGCTATCAATTACATGAAAGTTTTGAGAGAAAGAGAAATTCTGAAACAGAATAATTATTGAAAGCGTAAGGATTTTTTTTATCATTTAATTTCAGTTAACGGTCCCACGCTTGGCGCAGTGGGGGATTTTGGAAAACTAAATTGTCAACCAGCACGAATTTAAAATAGAAGCAGAAACTTTCAATGAACCGAGTTAGCCCCACTATTGCCAATACGATGTTGAACTGAACCTCCGGTAGCAAAGTATTAACGGATTCTATTAATTTCATCCTACAAAAATAAACTAAAATGGAACAAAAAAAAGAGGCTACACTACTTATGTAGCAAAAGCCAAATCTCATGTGATTGGTTTCTGTGATGCTTATGCCCGATTTGTTGAACGGGTATGCATCGATCAAAAAAGCAAAAGCCTGGTTACAAACTACGGACGGAGCCTTGCAGCGATTGCCCTACATTTTAATCGTCTTCCCCATGAGATTGGAGTAGATGAACTCAATGCGTACCTGTACCGGATGACTCAGCAGCAAGGACAATCGCTGAGCTATTTTAAACAGGCCGTTTATGCACTCAGGCACTGGTTTCGCCTTTATGGGATGGAAGAACATGCCATCCGTATGCCAAGCATCAGGAAGGAAGAAAAGCTTCCGGTGGTTTTAAGTAAACAAGAGTGCAAGGAACTGTTCAGGATGCCCTATCAGTTGAAGCATCGCTTTTTGCTTACCATGGCCTATGGCAGCGGACTTCGAATGAATGAACTGCGGATGCTGCGAATATGTGATGTGGATGTGCATCGCAAGCTGATTCATGTACGCCAAGGAAAAGGAAAGAAGGACCGATTTGTTGTGCTTGCCAATTTAAACGGAGACAAGCTGCAAGAATACCTGGAACAGGTAACCCCCCAAGTGTATCTGTTCGAAGGACAAATCCCCGGTCAACCCATGGGAGAGCGAAGCATCCAATACATCATCAATGAAGCCCTGAAGAAAAGCAGCATACGAAAAGAAGTAAGCATGCATACGCTTCGTCACAGTTTTGCCACCCATCTGCTGGAAGATGGAGTTGATCTTCATAGCATCCAACGCCAGTTGGGTCACAGCGATTTGCGTACCACGATGGTTTATCTTCATGTAGCCCAAATACGCCCTCAACCTGTGCATAGTCCATTAGACAGTTTGTATGGCTACCGTGGCAAAGCCCTTAAATGAGCTGGCAGAGGTAATCCGGCTATTTGGAGAAGCATTTGAACAAGCAAACAGACCCTCAGTCATTGAGCGGAAAGTTTTACGGGAGATAGCAAGTTGCCGGAGTGCTGCCTTGGGCGGACATGTAGACCAATGTGATGATTGCGGGAAGATTCGGATCAGTTACAATTCATGCAGGAACCGTCATTGTCCGAAATGCCAGGGCACCAATCGGGAGCGCTGGATAGAACGGCGCGAAGGTGAGCTGTTACCGGTAAAGTATTACCATGTGGTGTTTACCCTTCCTGAGCAGTTGAATGCTTATTGCATGTTCGATACTGAGTACTTCTATCAGCAGTTGTTCATATGCAGTCGAGATACCTTATTGACATTTGCAAACGATGAAAAGTACCTGGGAGCAAGGCCGGGTATCATAGGTATCCTGCACACCTGGGGTCAGACCATGAGTCTTCATCCGCATGTACACATGATAGTAAGCGGTGGTGGAGTAACAGAAACAGGTCATTGGAAAAACACACGCACAGGCGGCAGGTATTTGTTTCCGGCGGAAGCCATGAGCAAAGTGTTTAGGGGCAAGTATATGGAGGCCTGGATAAAGTGGCACCAGGCAAAGGGAAAATTACCGGATGATACAACAAGGAAGCTGCTATACAACAAGAAGTGGGTCGTTTATTGCAAACTTCCCTTTGGCGGCCCCAAAGGGGTGATCGAATATTTGGGGAGATACACACATAAGGTTGCCATATCCAATCATCGTTTAAAGGCAATAGATGCGGAAGGTGTAAAATTTACCTACAAGGATTACAGGGATGGCGCCAAAACCAAACAGATGCACTTAAGTGGCATCGAATTTTTACGCAGGTTTTGCATGCACATCTTACCGTCGGGGTTCAGGCGTATTCGCCATTATGGGATCATGGCATCGCGGAATAAACCGAAGCTCCATTACAGGCAGATTTTGATGGGTGTAAAGCCGAGGTCAAGAGAGAAGAGGGATTGGAAAACGATTGCCAGGGAGCGAATGGGTTATGACCCTGATCTTTGTCCATGCTGCAAAACGGGTAAGATGATACGCATCCAGAGCTTCAGTGCAAATGCGCCACCGCTGGAGAATTTGATGAAGCAAAATAGCCATTGATTTTTTTTGCATGCTCATGCGAAGTGGGAGAGGTATGTTCAAAAGCAGAAAAAAAAGGCTTAAAAAAGTAGTTTTATGACAAGAGCAGAGATGGAAAATAGAGGAGAGGGTTTTAAAAGTATATAGATAGATAGCATGTCCTAAAAAAAATAAAAAAGACAGGACTGTTTAAGCAGGAAATAAACTTATTGAGTACCCATAAGGGAAGCCGGGTGTGAGCCCAATGGAGCTTCATTCAACACAAGCATAAATCGAAGCAAAGCTTCGTTTAAGCCTTATTTGTTAGCTGTAGTGTTTTTTTGTCTCATTGGTTCATTTTTCCAAGTTTTGTCTATAATAAACATTGCAACTAAAATAATAGTCAAATCAACTAAAAACTTTCTTGTCCAGTCTGTATTGCTACCAATATTCATAATTGAGTGAATTCCTGCCGTGGT
>JBEIDK010000127.1:0-9652 GCA_040383485.1 Flavobacteriales bacterium | reverse complement strand
CCATTTTATTAATGCCAACAGGCGTATAAATGGGTAAGTTATAAACTAATGCACCTGAGCCAGAAACGTCTAGTCCACCCTCGAAAGGGATATTAGGTAAGGAATAATCAACAGTATAGTTAGTAGCTGGCATATCACCAGGACTATTACTACTTGGACCACCTCCTGAACCACCTGAGCTTGAAACATAATTGGTTGGAACGATTAAATTAGGGTCTATAAACAAATGAGCTTCACCAGTGCCCGAAGGTACAATATTACCATTGGTAACTTTAACTTCATCGCGCGCTTTGTATTGCCCATTACCAATATTTGTATTAATATTAAGTATGGATTGATTTTGGGCATAAATATAGTTAGTAAAAAAACATACTATAATAACTATTAGTTTTTTCATAATTGAATGAATTGTAAATGAATAAATACTTAATTGAGAAAGCTGGTTGCTTACTTTGTTGATTGAAGTTCTATTATTTTTTTATTCAGTTCAATTACTTGTAGCGTTAATTCTTCAATTTGTTGCAACATCATTTTTTGCATATCTGCCATGTTTACCCCATTCTTTTCAACATCTGCTGCTGATGGGATAAAAGGAAGATGCTTGTTTACATTGATGTATTTTTCTACATCCTCTAAGGTGTTTAATTTATAGTTTTTATCGAATACAAAATCGGGCCAACCAGTAGTTGTTACATTTACTTCGCGTGCTCTTATCGTGCCATCAACTGCCAAGGCAAAGCCTGTCATGGGTGCAGTACCAATACCAATAGCTTCTGTAAAATGACTAGAACCATTTACCTTAAAATAAGGTAAGTTTTGAACATTTGTTAAAAGATTTACATCTTCGCCGACAAACAGCCTACTGCAAGTGCCAAGCACGTTGAAATAGGTAGTATTATTAGGAGTTATTATTGCTTTAGGTGCAATAATTGGCATATTATTCACTGAACCATCAGTAGAGCTTTCAACATCACAAATTGATCTAAACATTTCTTTTCGTATAGCTTCAAGATCATGAGCCATTAAATTACCGCTCGCATCAAATCCGCCAAGCTTAATTGTTGAACTTGAATTTGCTAAAGAAGGGACTTTTAAAGAACCAACTGTAGATTGTCCAATAGTAGTTGTATTAGCACCAAACTTTGCATTCCCTCCAGCAACTTCAAATTTTTCTGTTGGTGTTGTTGTGCCTATTCCTATTTTACCATTGAATAAAGCATCAGTATTAGGCATTAAAGTAAAGCCTAGGTTATTACCTGCTTTAAATTGGAGAGGCATTTGGTTAGTAGTACCCAAAAAGCTTGCACTTGTTGCATTAGCATTACCTCCTGCAGTCCAGTCCTCGCGCTCTGGTCTGCTTAGTTCCTTATTCAACTCACGAACTTGGCAACCGAAGGCATCTGTAACTACTAGCTGGTAATCTTTTGCTACTAGGTTGGTTCTATTTTGTAAGTTGGAACCATCACTCCAAGTATAAGTATATGGTGGGGTGCCTCCTGCAACTGCAACAATTATAGCGCCATCATTACAATTATAACAAGATGTATTATAATTGTTCGAATAGATAGTTGCATCAAATTGTACAATCCTAAACTCTTCAGGCTCGGTTAGCGTTATTTCTTTTTCAGCCATAGTGCCACTGGCATCAACTATATAGCAGTGGTAATAACCACCATGTAGGTTTGATATTGATTGTGTGGCCTCATTATTTGACCATTTATATTGATATGGAGGTACTCCACCTGTAACATTCGCTGTAATTTGTCCGGTTCTTAATCCTTCGCAATTAACATTGCTTGGTGTTAAAGTAACTGTTAGTTGTGCGTTTGATGCAATTGCCATTAGTATAAAAGCAAATGGTAAAAGCAGATTTTTTTTGAGTTTTTGATTCATTTTCATTTTTTATATTTTTAAGATTTATATTTTTTCTATTTTGTAAATGAGTGATTTACCACTATAGGTTACTCTTATAAAGTATATTCCAATTTTATGAGTACTAAGGTCAATCTTGTTATTTAGTTGGTTTACAACTTTGCTAGTAATCACTCTTGCACTGGCATCCAAGAGTTCGATTTTAATGTTCGATTCCAAATTTTTTGATGTTGAAAGATTTACATTCACTTCATACTGAGTTGGATTTGGAAATACTTTTACACCCCAATCATTTTGTATTTTTAAAGCATTGCTGTCAATCTTTTCTTCATCAACTTTCGGGTCGGTATTTGCATAGCGTCCGGAGCCATCGCCGTTATTTGAATTATCATCTTCAATTGGGTCATAACTATAAATCCCCCTAAAAATTCTATTGCCAGCATCATCATATCGGTATCTAATATTGGTTTGTGCGCTTGCAAAAAAGAAAGTAAACGAAATTGATAATGTCAGAATTATGGCTTTAATGTTTTTCATGTTAGTAAAATTTTCAAACTAAGAAACTATAAAAACAAATATAAAATTGTATACCGAAAGAAAATTTTCGGTATACCAAAAGGGTGAAAAAGAACCTAGAAGCTCCTTTTTATAAAGGCTTCTAGGTATAAAAATTATTGCTTTTTGATGTTGAATTTTTCGGTGTACCGAAAGAAAAATCTAAGTAATTTTATCAAATGAACCATCCTTGTGCCAACCATTTTTAAGCGCAAACGCCTTTAATTCATGGCGGTTAGCAGTGCCTGTTAATTTAAAAAGTTTTGTGACTTTATACTCTATTCCGCGTTGGTGTATAAATAATTTTGTAGCAATTACCTTATTTGTCAAATCATCACAAATGTATTTTAATACGCGCAAATCATCATTTGCAATACCATAAGACAAAGGTGACCTTTTTGATTTTTCTGTACTTTCATTATCTATTTCAATACCAACATTACTTTCAGTATCAAGCTCGTATTTATTGCGTGGAATGTATCTCCCCAAAACTACCTCAGAAAAGAAAAGCTTTCCATTCAAAATAGATTCTGTTGCTGCCCAATATGTTTGGCTTGAGCAGCCCTTTTCAATAAAACCCCTAGCGCCCAAACTAATCATTTGCAGAAGTTCTCCTTCTGTTTTTCTTGATGATATAATAATTACATTAATTTGAGGGTAGTTACTCGTAAGGATTTTTGTTGTTTCAAGACCATTAAGATTTGGCATGTCAAGGTCCATAATTATAAAGTCGGGAATTTCTTCTTCTAAACTATTTAATACCTGCACACCATCGTACGCTAATTTAATGCTGGCACTCGGATAAACTGCCTTTATCTTAGCTTCAATTTCAAGACAATCTTCATGTTGATTATCGACTATTAAAATGTTTTTTGACATCGATTGTTTTTATAGATAGTTCGAAAATAAAATTTAAATATCCAATTGCAAAAAAAAAATTTAATTTAATTGTTGTTGTATGCTTTTAAAAGAGAAGTTATTAAAAGGAAATGTTATTGATTGGTTCTAATTATTTAAAGCATGTTTCTATTAAATTTTAGTACTAAATGGTTTAATAAAAATAAAGCTCTAAAAGTAGCATGGATAGTTATGTTATTAAATAAATAAACTTGTTTAGCTTTTTTCTAAGCTAAATTTTCTTAAAAGATAATTCAGTATTTAAAAAGGTGACTTTAAATATTAAATAATAAGATTAGGGCAATAAATTTCCCAGTTCCTCGTAGTTTATAATCATATTAGTTTACGTTGCGCATAGTTTATTCATATTTAATTTTTACATTTTGGTATTATCAATTTATTTAATTGTCTGTTGGTATTGATGAGGGCTACGCCGTTCATGAGCAGCAAAGCTGCTTCCAAACTATGCGCTGTTAAACATTTTTCTCCAGAAAAATAATTATCAAAATCCTTTGAAACACATTGCTTTTCCATCATTACAAATTAAATAAAATCTATTTCTAATTCATAACTTAAAACAGCATAGTTTCTGGCACTGCTATATAAATATTCATAATCGTTTTGAACTATTCTTGCACGAACAGTGGCAATTGCCTAACCATTTTCTTCATAAATCAAAAGCATCGTTAGGTTGTGAATTAAACATTAGCTTAAAGAAATTTTATTTGTTCAAATCATTTTGAAATAACTTGTCTCGGCTCAGCCAAGGAAAAACATTTGCCTTTTTTCTCTTCGTATCTTCTCAACATTTACGGCGTATTGCCATACGCCGCTACCAACATTTCACCCCTACGGGGTTAATTGGAATTTTGTTTTTCTTCTTTAAGCTGGCTTTAGTTTACAAATAAAACTTATTTCCTACCAAAGTCTGCTGGTATTTCGCCCCAGTTTTGAGTATCCCATTTAAGCACTTTATTTCTATATGCATTGTTGTTTAGCCATTCATCAGCACGCAACATCAAATTTATAATCTCAGTGTTTTTTTCTGTTGCTTGTAAGGTTGTTTTTGCTTGCTTGTTGCGTAACCATGCCAAGGCAGTTTTACTATCGGTATAAATTGGAATGTTAATGTTGTTTTTTTTACATAGTGATAAGGCATGCACAATGGCTAAATATTCTCCTATATTATTTGTGCCATCGGCATAAGGTCCCATCAAAAATAAAACCTCATTACTCGGAAAATGAACTCCTTTATATTCAACATCTCCTGTTGCAGTATTCCATGCTGCATCAACGCATATTGCTTCAGTGGCAGGGTATCCTAATTTTAATTTCTCTTCGGTTGTGAGTGTTTTTTTAAGAGACTTTCCAATGTAATTTTCGGCTTCATTCTTAAAAGCATTTTCAGCTTCGGCTAATGATTCAAACGACTTGTATTTTGCATCAGTAAAACCGTCAATTTGCTTTTTACATTCGTCCCAGTTGTTGTATATGCCAATACGCCTGCCTTCCCATACTACATAATACTTCTGCTTTTTCGACACAACCAAAAACGAATTATTCTATCACTAATTTTCTATAAGCATTTAGGTTGGTACCCGACACTTGTAAAATATAAATGCCTTTTGCAAGGTTGGTTAAATCAAGCTCAATCAAATTAGTAGTATTGAAAAAATTTGAATTTACTAGTTTACCATCGGTACTAAATAAATTTAAAAGTACTTGACTTTCAGTTTTTGCAAAACTTAATGTGGCTTTATCTTTTATGGGGTTAGGGTAAATGCTGAATACTGAATTTGTATTGTATTCATCAATACCATTAATAACAAAATTAAAACAAGGTGTAGTTACAGAACATCCATTTCTGGTTATTATTACCGCATAATTTCCATTTGCAGTTGGCGCATATGTTTGTGATGTAGCACCAGCAATGAGTGCAGTAGGGTTACATTTAATCCACTGATAGCTTGCCGAGTCTTGATTGGCTTTGAGAGTGTTGCCTAGATTAGAAATGTTAGCGTTACTAATTCCGGCATTAGTAATTAAATGTAAAACTAAAACTGAATCGCAGGTTTGAGAACCATTTAAAACAGCAGAATAATAGCCTGGGTTAGTTAATGTTTGTCCATTAAATACGTATGATTGTCCTTGACACATGCTATGCGCAAGCGATGTATAATTAACAACACCTGTTACCCAATTCGATGCTGTATTATCTAATGCAAAACCATTTAATGCACCATTAATATTACCAGTTTTATCTACTAATGAATCAAGGCCTACGTTATTATTTGATGCATTGCCAGCATTGAAATTATAATATAATTGTAACCCAGGTGTATTGGCTTTTATCGGGGATTTATAAATACACCTTACTTCATTACTATTCAATGCCTTGTTCCACATGCTTACCTCATCAACAAGTCCTTCTAAATAAAAGTGTGTACCACCAAACAATACATCGCCAATGGTTAAGTTTACGTTTGTGGCAGCAATGTTACCTGTTGCTGTTAGTGAATCTACTAATATACCATCATCATAGAGCTTAGTTTTTGTACCGTCGTAAGTGAATACAAAATGTTGCCAGGTGTTAAGCTGTAGCCCATTATAAGCAATGGTATAGGCAGTGCCTGCACTATTTCTGAATCTAGCCTCAACCGTTGTGGCGCTTATTTGAAGCAAATAAAAGTCGGCAGAAACCTCGTTTCTAAAACCAACAAAACCGTCAAAATTCGGAAAAGCGGGGGCAGCGTTTTTTGCATATACCCAGCATGACATTGATATTTTGGTGGGGCTGCTTGCTACTAAAGCGGAAGCACCTGTAACCGAAACATTATCATCTACTCCATCAAAACTTAAGGCGTTTTGTTGTTGAGCAAATGTTGTATTTGACTTGGCTAAAAAGATTATTAGACAAAAAATTAAAAAATTAAAAAATTTTTTTTTATACCTTTTTTCCATGATTGTTAGATTAATTTTTTACTTTTTATTGTTGTTAAAACTAAAATACCTTAACTAATCGTTAACTTTTATATCCTTAATTACTAACTGTAAGTTTATACTTCCATTCCATTCATTTTCTTCGACGGTATAAACAATATCAAAAGGTTTATAATTAGTTATAATTTCACTTACAGAGGCCATATTAAAGGCTATTGATGGGAATGATTTTTTTTCGTTGTCTTGAGAAATTTCCATTTTTAAATGATTGCTCCCAACCACCCTTAAGCTCCCATTATGAATTACTCCTCTTGAAATAAAAATAGGACTCATGTTTCCTGGCCCAAACGGTGCAAATTGTTTTAGCACCCTAAAAAATTTAGGTTCTATTTGGTCTAATCTTAGTTCGCAATCAATTTCAATTTCGGGAGTAAGCATTTCTTCTAAAATAGTGTTACTCACCACTTCTTCGAACCTTAATTTAAATGCTTCTACATTTTCCACTTTCATGGTTAACCCAGCAGCATATTTATGTCCACCAAACTGTTCAAGCAAGTCGCTACAAGCTTCAATAGCATTATATACATCAAAATCTTTTACACTGCGCGCACTTCCTGAGGCAATTCCATCGCTTTCGGTAAGTACTACTGTTGGTCTGTAATACTTTTCGGTAAGGCGCGAGGCAACAATGCCTACAACACCTTTGTGCCATTCGTTATTGAACAGTACTGTACTTTTACTACTTTTTAAAAAGTCACTTTCGTCAATCATAGCGTATGCTTGAGCAGTAATGTGAGTATCAATGCTCTTGCGCTCAGTATTTGTGCTATCTATGCCATTACCATTTAAGAAAGCTTCGCTTTGCGTTGCACTAATAAGCAGTTCAACAGCCTTATTGCCACTATCAATTCTACCGGCTGCATTGATGCGTGGGGCTATGTTAAAAACAATATCACTAATTGATAAGTCTCTTTTGATATTACTCAAATCCATTATTGCCTTAAAGCCTTGACGCTTTCTTTGGTTCAATTGTAATAAACCAAAATGGGCAAGAATTCTGTTTTCTCCAGTAATGGGTACAATATCTGCAGCAATGCTTACAGCAACAAAATCTAAATATTCGGCAATATGTTTTTCGAAATTATCTGAAAACAAATTATTGTTTCTTGCAAAAGCCTCAATAAGTTTAAAGCCTACTCCAGCTCCTGAAAGTTCATCAAAAGGATAATCACAATCTTCCCTTTTTGGGTCAAGAACAGCAACAGCATTTGGCAAAAACTCTCCCGGCCTATGATGGTCGCAAATGATAAAATCGATACCAAGACTGTTTGCATAGTCAATTTTCTCATTCGCTTTTATACCGCAGTCAAGCGCAATAATTAGCGAGAATCCATTTTCTGCTGCATAATCAATTCCGGTAAAACTTATTCCATAACCCTCTTTATAGCGGTCAGGAATGTAATAAGCAATGCGGTGTGCATAGTTTTTAAAAAATGAGTAAACAAGTGCAACTGCGGTTGTACCGTCAACATCATAATCTCCATAAATTAGTATAGACTCTTTTTCCCCTATTGCTTGTTCAATACGCTCAACTGCTTTATCCATGTCTTTCATCAAGAATGGGTCATGCATTTGGCTTAATGTAGGCCTGAAAAATATTTTTGCGTCATCATAAGTAGTTATTCCTCTTTGTACTAATAATGTTGATAAAATTGAGTCTATGCCTAGTTCAGAAGCCAGCCTAGTTGTTACTTCGGCCTGTGGTTGGTCTTTATCCTTCCACCTTTTCTGGATTGACATATTATTAAAATTTTCTATTCCAATTGGCTAAATGCCAAGAGTTAAAAGTTAAACTAGTACTTAAATATTACGTTAAATATTTATGACAACCCTACATCTTCAACAAAATATAGTTTACGTTTTAATTCAATGCAATATTAAAATAATAATGTAACAATAATAAGAGAATGTTAAAAAAATTAATTAATAAGAAAATCTTGATAGAGAATTTTGTGCTTATAGCTTTACAAACCTATGGTTTACAGTTTTATTGCTTGCAATTAATTGAATTGAGTAAATACCTGGAGCTAATTTTTTTAAATTCAAAGTAGTTAAGGCATCATTAGTAATAGCAGTTTCAAAAACCTCAACACCCTTTACATCGTAAATCTTTATCGTATTAATTTTAAGTGCCACCATATTGCTGACATTCAGTAATTCAGTTACTGGGTTAGGATAAATTTCCGATTCAATTGCGTTTCTAGCTTCTCGACTAACCGAACTAAAGAGCATATCAATTGTGCCAATATGATTTAAGGTATCAGAATATGAGTTTGTTGTAAAACTACCTCCAAAATAAAGCATTGAATTATCTATTCCTATACACTTTATGGTACTATCGGCATTAAGTATAGGGTTAAGATAGTAATTTGTATAAGGTGTGCCGTTGGTGTGCTCATAGGTCATAAGGCCAGAACCATAATTCATTGCAGTGAAACAAGTAAAATACCCAGCACAATAAAGCTTATTGTCTAAGGCAGTTATTTGTTTAATTCCCAGACCACTCAGCGCATAGCCAATACCATTGTATGTTTTAACAACATTTTGCCAAGATGAATTATCAAATACCGCTAATGCGCAGGTATCAGAACCCGATATAAAGTCGCAGGCAGCGTAAAGTTTACCATTATATACTTCAAAATCATTCACTGGATTAGTTGTACCCATACCAAATGAAAATAAAATTACCTGAGAACCATCGTAGGCGCAAACATTTTTTCTTAGAGCGCCGGTGGCAAGTTCAAAATCTCCACCAACAATGAGTTGGTTATTAAAAATGTCAAGTGTTCTAACACCTACTCCGTAAATCATCCCTTGGCCTACATCAACCCATTGTGTACCATTCCATTTTGCCAAAAGACCTGTAAAATTGCCGCCTGCATATATTTCATTGTTATACACTTTTAGGCTATTCACGTCTCCGTTTAATGAACCCACTGATTGCCAGGTTCCTGTCTGTAGGTCATAAGCAGCAATATGATTTGCAGTAACATTATCGGCCATTGTAAACTCACCACCAACATACAATTTGTTGTTATGTATAATCATACTATTCACGGTACCATTTAAACCATTGCCTAAGCCAGTCCATAACCAGCCAGCAAAACCACTTAAATACATAGCCACCCTGTTGCACTGAGCACCACTTGTTGATGCGGTAAACGAACCAGCAACATATAATGGTACGCCGTTAGCATTTAAAATCATGCAGTTAACGTCTCCATTTAGGCCGCCTATCAAGTCGTTGGCATTGCTAGATATTGGATATGCCGGTTGTATCCAAGCTAATTCATCAATTGTAAATCCGTTTTTATTTGCCCATTCGCTT
>JBEIDK010000126.1:0-9855 GCA_040383485.1 Flavobacteriales bacterium | reverse complement strand
TCAGATATGCCTGTAATGAATGAAGCAGTTGAGATTTTAAAGAATTTTGGAATTCCATACGAATGTACAATAGTATCGGCTCATCGCACTCCAAAGAGAATGTTCGAATTTGCTGAAACCGCAAAAAGTAAAGGTTTTAAAGTAATTATTGCTGGTGCAGGAGGAGCAGCTCATTTGCCCGGAATGGTTGCATCGCTAACCATCTTACCAGTAATTGGAGTTCCAATAAAATCGTCAAACTCAATTGATGGTTGGGATAGTATTTTAAGTATACTACAAATGCCAAATGGTGTTCCTGTAGCTACTGTGGCTCTTAATGCTGCCCAAAATGCTGGTCTATTAGCTTCTCAAATTTTAGCAACAAATAATGAAGAAATTTCAACGAAACTCATTAATTATAAAAATGAATTAAATAATAAGGTTATGAAACAAGTTGAGGAGATAAAATAGAAAACTAATTACTATATCTTAAAATTCTACTTTATTTGTACTTAGTAATCAAAACAAGCAATGGCAATTAATACATTCAAATACAAAACTCTTTTTGCACTTATTTTTTTCTCTATAACTATTGGCTCTATTGCGCAACAAGCTGATAAGCCAAATCAATATTCACTAGGTGAAATACATGGTAACTTTCAAACTGATTTACAATACTACATAGCAGACACTTCAATAGGTGCAAATGTTCCTCCGCAAAAATTTGGTAATAATACTTTTTTAAATGTTTTGTATAACAAGGGCAATTTTTCTTCGGGAGTTAGATACGAGAATTATCTATATCCTTTGCTAGGCTTCGATAATCGCTATAAAGGTCAAGGGTTGCCTTACCGTTTTGCAACCTATAATATTGACGGATTTGAAGTGACAGCAGGTAATTTTTATGAACAGTTTGGTAGCGGAATGGCATTAAGAACATATGAAGAAAGAGGATTAGGATATGATAATGTATTTGATGGTGCACGTATACGTTATGTAGGTGTTAAAGGTTTAAATGTAAAAGGCTTGGTAGCCAAGCAACGTAATTTTTTCACTCTTGGCGATGGCTTGGTTAGAGCTGCTGATGCTGAAATAAATTTGAACGAAATTGTTCCTTCACGTTCAGATAAAGATTTCAATATTTCCTTTGGTGGAAGTTTTGTAAGCATGTTTCAAGAAGACAACGACCCTATTTATAAGTTACCGCAAAATATTGGGTTGGGAGGTGCACGTTTCAGAATTAACTCTGGTAAATATACCTTTAGCGGAGAGTATGTGCGCAAAGGACAAAACCCAACTTCTGTGAATGGATATATTTATAAGTTTGGCGAAGGTTTACTATTAAACGCAGCATACTCTACAAAGGGTTTAGGTATAACTGCATCTGCAAAACGCATCGACAATTTAAATTTTAGAAGCGACCGCAATGCAAACTTAAATAGTTTAATGATTAATTATTTGCCAGCATTAACAAAGCAACATAGTTACAACCTAGCAGCAACAATTTATCCTTATGCAACTCAACCAAATGGTGAAATGGCCTATCAAATTGATTTAACCTACACAATAAAAAAGGGCACTGCTTTAGGAGGAAAATACGGCACAACTTTATTAGTAAATTATGCACAAGCAAACGGCTTGAAAAAATCTACAACAGTTTACCCCGAAGAACAAAACGAAGGCTACACTAGCGATTTTATTGGATTTGGAGATGTTTACTACAAAGATTTTAACATTGAAGTAAATAGGAAGATAAATAAAGATTTGCGCCTGAGTTTTTTCTATGCTAACCTTGTTTACAACAGAGCAATTATTCAAGGACTGCCTTCATTAAATAAAGTTTATGCAAATGTAGAAGTGATAGAAGTTGATTATAAATTTAACTCTAAAAATGCGTTGCGTGTCGAGCTTCAAGGCCTACAAACCAATAGCGACAGAGATTTAGGAATTAATGAATTAAACTCACAAAATCCACATGGCTCATGGGCCATGATTTTAGCGGAATATACAATTTCACCACATTATTTCTTTTCAATTATTGACCAATATAATTATGGTAATCCGCTAGATTATAAAAGAAAACATTATCTAATTGGCAGTATTGGCTATACCTACCATGCAAATAGATTTGCAATTAGTTATGGAAAACAGCGTGCGGGAATTTTTTGCGTTGGCGGCGTTTGCAGGCAAGTTCCTGCATCAAATGGTTTACAAATAAGCGTATCGAGTTCATTTTAATATAATAAAACATGAAAACATATAATTTTAAATCAAACGTTTTTAATTTAATCGTCGCTTTTGTTGTTATCGCTTTTGCTAGCTGCGATAAGGTTGAGGGGCCCTATAAAGAAAAACAAATTATAGTTCCTCCAGATACTACTATCTCTCCTAGCGACACTACCTATGTTTTCGAAACAAAGCAATCAATTTTGTTGGAAGATTATACTGGACACCAGTGCGGTAATTGCCCAGAAGCCGCCGAAAAACTTGAAGAAATAAAAGGAGTTTATGGCAAACAATTGGTGCCGCTTGCTGTTCATGCAGGTTATTTTGCTGAAGTAGCGGCAACAAAATTTACTAGAAATTTTAATACTGAAGAAGGTACTGCCTATGACAGCTATTTTGGAATTTCACAAGGTGCAGGGAACCCCAACGGGATGGTAAATAGAATAGGTTGGCCAAATGGAACTCATATTAAAAATTTAAATGCTTGGTCAGGAATTGTTTCTAGTTTAATTACTAAAACTCCAGATGTACATTTAGCAATAAAAAACAATTATGATAATTCAACTAATTCAGTAGAAACAAAAGTATATGTTAAGTTTAAAAACAATTTGGATGGTAACTATAAGTTATGTGTTTTACTTACTGAGGATAATATTATTGGGCCTCAAAAAGACTATAGGATAACACCAGATTACCAGCCAAATTATGTTTTCGACCATGTTCTTCGTGCTAGTTTTAATAGTACTTGGGGTGAGACAATAGCGACTAATCCTATTGCATCTGAAACAAATGTTTTAAGAAAAAAGTATTCAATGTCACTAACAGGAAAATTATTTGACATTAATCACCCTTGCGATGTTGTTGCCTTTGTCTATAATGATTTAACAAAGGAAGTATTACAAGCATCTTATCAAAAAATAAAGTAATAAATAAATTCTCTATTGTTCAGTAAATAATATAAAATAGAAGTTTATTAAATGCATTTAAAGCAAAAAAAAATATTTCCAAAAACATTTGTATTCTTTATTGTTCTTTTATTTTTTATAAATAAACCAAACTTTGCACAAACTTTTAAAAGTGGTTTAATTGCAGGATTTAATGTTAGTCAAATTAGCGGTGATGATTTAGGTGGTTATGATAAGCCGGGACCAGTATTTGGAATGTTTTTAAATCATGAGCTAAAACAAAATTGGCAACTTGAACTTCAAATGATTTATATTCAAAAAGGAAGCAGAAAATATCCTGATATAAAAAACGGAGATAATTCAAGGTATATTTTAAATCTCAATTACATTGAGTTGCCTCTTCTAGTAAGGTACAAATTCAAAAAAATATTTTTATTAGCAGGTGTTTCTTATGGAGTTATGTTCAAGCAATATGTTGGTAATGAATTTGGTGAATATCCATTAAATACAAGTCCTGCAGCACCATTTAATAAATGGGAGTTAAGTTATAATTTGGGAGCATCATATTCTATTAGCAAACATTTTGAGATTGAAGGAAAAATAAATCACTCAATGTTGCCAGTAAGAATTAACCGACCGTATGAATTGCATTGGGTTGATAAAGGCCAGTTTAACGATTTATTAATTTGGGTAATAAAGTATAAATTCTAGTTTTATTTGGACTACTTTCATTCACTAATACAGTATATTAAATATAAAACTAAGGCTCATAATTTACATGGGCTTCATTCCCCGTTTATTTATAGCCTTTACGAAAATGTAATTGGAAATGAAAAACAATATTATTTTTTTTTGAATGCCGAAATACTAAGAAACGAATTGTTAGGCATGAATACTGAAATTGAAAAGTTAGAACTAGGCACAGGCTCACATCAAAACAAACTTGTTAAGATAAGTTCAATTGCAAAAACTTCTTTAAAATCAAGTCGAGAGGCACAGATGATATTTAAGCTTGTAAACTATTTACAACCAAAAAATGTACTTGAAATAGGGACTAGTTTGGGATTGACCACGAGTTATATTGCTGCAGCAAATAGCAGTGCTAATGTTTTAACTATTGAGGGCTGTCCAAATACTTTAGCAGTTGCAGAATCTAATTTCCAGAAATTAAGAATTAAAAATATAACATCTTATTGTGGAAATTTTAATGACATATTACCAAGCCTAGTAAGCAATATTTCGAGCCTTGATTTAGTTTTTTTTGATGGCAACCATAAGTACTTACCTACTATTAACTATTTTAATTTATGCTTAACGAAGGCTAACAATAATTCCGTCTTTGTTTTTGATGATATATACTGGAGTGCTGAAATGACAAAGGCTTGGGAAGAAATAAAAAATCATATACAAGTAACAGTTACGATTGATTTATTTTCAATTGGATTAGTATTATTTAGAACTGAACAAGTGAAACAACACTTTGTATTAAAATTTTAAAATACGATTATTCAATTAGTCTTTTTTCGAGTATTTTTTGTTCTAAAAAATCAGAACCTTTTCCGGCAACTTTTGCTTTGTTCCAATATTCTAAAGCATTGTCTTTCATATCTAATTTATATAAAATATCACCATAATGCTCTAATAAAACTGAATTTTTATTACCATCAACTGCCAATGCTTTTTCCATAAAAGTTTTTGCTTCTGAGTATTTTTTTGAAGCATACAATATCCAAGCATAAGTGTCTAAATAACTTGCATTATCTGGTTCAAGCTCATTTGACTTTTTACTCATTGCTTCAGCTTTTTCTAATTTTTCATTCCTAAGTGATAAGTAATAACTGTAATTATTTAAAACGTAAATGTCATTGGGGTTTACTTCCAGAGCCTTTTCATAGCAAGAGTCAGATTTTTCGTTGTTTTTATCTTGGTTATAAGCATCGCCTAAATTAGCTAAAAACTGACCTTTTAAAGCTTTATTGTCAATAACATATCCAACACCTTTTGTTAAAGTGACGATGGCTTTTCTAGGTTCCTTTAATTGTAGTTTAGCAATGCCAGAAAGCAAGTAAGGTGCTGGTTCATTCGGAAATAACTCAATACAATTATCTGCATCGGTACTCATTTTATCCCATTCGTTCAATTCTGAATCAATTACTAAAAGCTGATTCCAGATTAAGTACTTACTTTTGTCAATTGCTATGGCAGATAAATAAGCTTCTCTAGCCTCTTTGTACTTCTTATCCTTAAATAAAAAATCGCCTTTTACTGCATAAGATTTTGCTTCGTTAGGATGTGCTGTAACAACATCTTCCACTAATCTTTTTATACTTTTTTGAGTCTCTTGATCCTTTTGGTCAACATTATAGAATGTAATTAACCAATTTACTTTTGTATCAATATCTATTTCAGAATTAGAAAATAAATAATGCAGTTCCTCAAAGTATTTTTGTTTGTCACCACTGTCTCTATAAAAGTCTGCTAAATCAAAATGCGTCGAAACATCTTCAGGGTCCAATTCAATTGCTTTTTTAAATGCAACCAGTGCTTCCTCTTTTTTATTATTGGCCTTGTATAAATTGCCTAACATTGAATAATATCTCCCTTTTGTTGGGTTAGATGCAATTAGTTTATCAATTTCTTCTTTGGCTTTTAAAAATTTATTTTGACGCAGATAAATCTGTTGTTTTTTTAGTACTACCTCTTCCGTAATACCATTTCTTTTTTCGAGTTTATTGAGCACGTCAATTGCACCGTTATAATCAGATTTCATCAATAAAATATTAACCCAGCTTAAGTACCAATCGGTTCTTTCTGGATTATCATTGACTATTTTTTCAAACACTTTTGATGCTTTATCATATTGTTTATTTATTTTAAGCATTTCGGCATAAAGCGTTGCATAATAGCCATTGCTTTTGTCGCTTTCAAAAGCAATTTTAGACATTGAGATAGCATTTGAAAAATCACTTTTTTTAAATGCATACATCGCTAGTTCATAATTGGCAGCACCATTTTGTGGCCAAATAGTAACACATTTTTTAAGCATTCTAATTGCTTCGTCAGCATTGCCTAAAATTTTTTCTTTATTGGCATCATAAAATAATTTATCAAATTCAAGCCTTTTGCTTTCCGAAAGAATTTCTTTTGAACTATTAATGTGATTACTTTTTAGCAATTTGCAACCCGAAATTGCAAGAATTAAGAAGCCAAAAAGTATAATGTTGTTTTGAAGTTTCTTCATTTCTAAATTTAAGATTCTAAAATGTTGTAATCGCCAACACTGTATTCTTTTGCATTTCCATTTATCTCTGCAAAATTTCCTACCATTGAATTATCTATTACAACATTTTTCAATTTGGAATTATTCTGTAAAATTGAATTACTTACAATAGAATTAACTACATTACTATTGGCACCAATTGAGGCATGAGGGCCGATTATTGAATTTTTTATAATAACATTATCACCAATAAATGATGGGGCAATTACTTTACTGTTTTCAATGATTGCTGAATCTGAAACTAGTTTTTCAGAACTATTTATTTCGAGCATGCGCTTGTTTGTATAAACTGTAGCGTCTTTATTGCCACAGTCGAGCCATTCATTAATAGCTCCAGGAGAAAATTTTACACCTTTTGCTTTCATATTTTCTAGCGCATTTGTTAGCTGAAATTCACCTTTTTCTTTGAGGTTATTATCAATCAAGTATTGCATCTCCTTTCTTAGGTTTGCTCCGTCTTTAAAATAATAAATCCCTATTATGGCTAAATCAGATACAAACTCTTGAGGCTTTTCAATAAAATCAGTAATAATATTTTCTGCATTTATTTTAACAACTCCAAATGCTTTTGGGCCATTAACCTTCTGTACCCAAATGGTACCATCATTTTCTTCGCTTAATTTAAAGTCGGCTCTAAATAATGTATCTGCAAAAGCAACAATAACCTTTCCTTCCAATAACTCTTTAGCACATAAAATAGCGTGTGCAGTTCCTAAAGCTTCTTCTTGGTAATAAATTTTTCCTGTAGCACCTACATTTTCTGCTATTTTTAAAAGGTTGGCTTCTGCTTCTGCTCCAAACTTACCAATTACAAAACCTATTTCATCAATTTTTGTTGTGCAAACCTTTGCAATATCTTCAACTAAGCGCTGTACCATTGGTTTGCCAGCAACTGGTATTAATGGTTTTGGAACTGTAAGTGTATGGGGTCTCATTCGTTTGCCCATGCCAGCCATTGGTATAATAATCTTCATAATCTTAGTTTAAATTCAATGTTAAAAACTTTAAAAGTCGAAACATTAATGTATAATTTTATTTTTATTTATTTTCCTGTACTACCGAAACCACCTGTAGACCTTTCGGTTTCATTTAATTCATCCTTAAAAAGCCAAGTAACTATTTCATGTTTCGAAATAATCATTTGTGCTATGCGTTCACCAGATTTTATTGTGTAATTGTTATTTGAAATATTGACCAAAAGCACTTTAATCTCTCCTCTATAATCAGCATCAATAGTGCCTGGGGAGTTTAAAACTGTTATACCATATTTGAATGCTAATCCGCTTCGTGGACGAATTTGTGCTTCATAACCAATGGGTAATTCAATAAACAATCCAGTTGGGATAAGCATTCTTTCAAAAGGTTTCAGTTCAATATCTTCTTCTAAATAAGCATACAGGTCGCAACCTGCACTTTGCTCAGTAGCATAGTGGGGTAGTGGGTTATTAGACTTATTTAAAATGTTTATCACTAAACTCATGTATATATTTATATTAAAAAAACGTGCTAAAATAAGACTATTTACTAAAGTCAAACTTTAAAAAAGTTTAATTATGGACTTAGTATGAATTTGCTTTTTACAATTTGAGACTGTTTGTTGAATAGGCTTTATAAAACTATATCAAACAAACATTGCATTTCTCTTAACAAATTTATGACAACAACGAATATACATCTGATTACTTTAAACAAATGTATGATACACCCTCCTAAAATTACTTAACATATTTTGAGGTTAAATTGAATTTCCTGTTCTTACAACACTTTTTAAAAGCTTGCCTACAGGCAAAATATATAATTAATATCCTGTTTTTGTATTGGTTTGAAAAGCAGGTATTATAATTAGTTCCAATAGTTTCTAAAAGCTAAGCGTTGAATGGATTCTACATAGAATACAATGTATAACCATTATATTTTTGTGCATATAGGCTATTTACAGAAATGGGTGTTATAGAATGCAAAATTAATTTAGCATTAGTTGTCCTTAATAATTTATAAATTTCGTTCATGAATTTCATGGTCATTTTACTTTTTTATTTGAAGCAAAATAAATATCTTAACTCAATCATTTGTTTATAAAATTACCTTCAGTTAATATAATTTTTTATTTGATTGCCATTAAATGAACATTAATTAATTGTAAAGTTTATGTTTGTAAATAAAAATTTGTATTCATTCTATTTATGGGATATTTAATTTGCGTTTGTTTAATCTTTTTTAGTGTTTATGCCAACGCTCAATGGAGTACTGATTGCACTATTAATAGTTCAGTTTGTTCTTCAGCTAATAGTCAACAAGACCCTAGGGTAATTAGCGATAGTAAAGGAGGGGCTATTATATGCTGGACAGACTTTAGAATGGATACTCTTAATAAAACGGGAGATATTTACATTCAAAGAATAAAAAAGAATGGCATTGTAGCCTGGACACAAAATGGCATTAGTGTCTGCAATCAATTAGCTGACCAAACAGAGCCATTCATAGTTGAAGACGGAAAGGGTGGAGCAATAATAACTTGGCAAGACATTAGAAATGGTAATAGAGATATTTATGCCCAAAGAATAGATTCAAATGGGATTGCATTATGGAGTTTGAATGGAGTAGCGGTTGCCCAAAAAGCATCTCAACAGCGTAGTCCAAGAATTATTTCAGATAACAATAACGGTGCTATAATAGTTTGGGAAGATTCAATAAATGGAGCATCGGATATTTATATTCAAAAAGTAAATTCAAATGGCTCATTAGCTTGGAATGCTAATGGTGTTGCTGTATGCAATAGTATTGGTGTACAAATAAATTCAAAACTATGTTCGGATGGAAGTGGAGGTGCGATAGTAACATGGCAAGACAAAAGGAATGGCAATGACTACGATATTTATGCTCAAAGAATAACTTCATCAGGTATTGATAGCTGGACAACTGGCGGTAAACCAATTTGTATAAGAACCAATACTCAATCTAATCCAAAAATAGAAATTGATAATGCAAATGGAGCTTACATTATATGGCAAGATAAACGCAATGCAATTGATTTTGATGTTTATTGTCAAAGAATAAATAGCTCAGGTACTGTTCTGTGGACTGCAAATGGAATTTTAGTATGCAATGCAACAGGTTCTCAAAGTGCAATTGATGCAACAACTGACGGGATTAACAATGGGATAATAATTACGTGGAAAGATGGAAGAACTGTTAATAATCACATATATTCTCAAATGATGAATGGCAGCGGAAATCCAGTTTGGGCAAGTAATGGCATTTTACTCTCAAATGCATTATACCCACAACTCAATCCTAATATTGTTGGAGTTGGTTATAACGAAGCAGTAGTTACTTGGCAAGATTCTATATCAGGTAATTGGGATTGCCTTGCACAGAAAATTACTACATCAGGCCTACAATTATGGAATAACAATGGAGTTTGTGTTAGTAGTGCAACAGCAAATCAAACTAGCCCAAAAAATG
>JBEIDK010000125.1:0-9901 GCA_040383485.1 Flavobacteriales bacterium | reverse complement strand
GTTAATTTCTGCTTATGCATTATGTTCTGTTAATTGATAACTCTGCAACATATTTAAGAAATCGAAATAATCTTTTTCAAAAGTAGCATCGTCAACATTATACTTTCCAGTAATTACGGCTTTAATTGCGTCAATGTCTTTTTCTTCTTTCATTAATGCAATTATTTCCATTCCAATTGGGTTAGTACTAAAAGAATCACCAGTGCCTGGGTTAAAAATAAAACCAGAATCGCTTACAGCAATATTTTTTCGCATTTTCATATTCAATTTATTTTAATGTTAAGTGGAATGCGCCACCTTCGTTATCTTTTAAAGTTCTGTTGTTTCAATTACAAATTAACCAAACAAAGTTTTAATACATGTTACAATATTTCAAAAATGAGTTATAATATTTGAATAGGATTGGATTGTAAACCCTATGATAACAGAATTCAATCATTAGGCTCACAAATCATACTCAAATATACAATTATACTTGCATCAATTTTTTTGATAGATATAGAAAATAGTTGTAGTTTTTGACTTGCGAAACATCAACGGAAACTCAGAAATAAAACTGAGTACGCGATTAGTTGCAGAAATAAATTTTAGAATTTCTTTATCCGTCCAATTTTGCTCTAGGTATAAAATTACCTTGTCAAATTCAGCTTCAGCTTCAATGGTCCATTTTATTTTTTTAGCCATTTATTATACTTCTTCATTACTTGGCTATGGTCTTTTAATTGATTTTTACTAGCTTGTTGCAAGCTCCTATTTACAGATTCTTGAACAGCATTAGGCATTTCATCCCACAAATCGTTTTCTTGAGTTGCAAACACCGCTTGAATGTGCTTAATAATTGCTTAATTTTTGGTGGCTAGTAATTGTTTTGTTAGTTCTATTTTAGATAATGCAATGTTCATTTTTCAATAATTTAGTATAACAAAAGTAAAAATTGTAATTAATAAGTTTGGTTGTTTTTGGTTTGTGTTGAAATTGAATTTTTAATTGTCATCCTCAGCGGCAGATGACATTCATAATTCAACATTCATCATTTTCTTTTAAGCGTGCTGATTCGGAATATCACCCAAGTTTAATTCGAACTTGTCTTCTTTTTCTTTGTACTTCATTATTTGATCCAAGGCATCAGGAACAACATCACTACAAATGGTTATAAAGCTACCTTTCTTAGCGTTCTTTATTGCATAATCAATAGCCTCACTTTCTTTTGGAATGGTTGTGATTTTTTTCTTTGCATCAATTTCGTGTATGCCTTTTATCATTAAATCAATAATGTCTTTATCACTTCTACCTCGAAGATTTTTATCTTGTCGTATCACTATTTCATCAAACATTTTTGCTGATAGTTTTCCAAGATGTATAATGTCTTCATCGCGTCTATCGCCTACACCAGCAATAATCCCAACCTTTACTGTAGCATCTGTTTTTTCTAAAAACTTACCTATAGCCTCAAATCCTGCTGGATTATGAGCATAGTCAATCATCACCTCAAAGTTTTTAAACTTAAATAAATTCATTCGGCCAGGAGTTTGCGTTGGACTAGGAATAAAAGTTTCTAGTGCAAGTCGCATGTCTTCAATTTTAAATCCACGAATAAAACCACTTAGTACAGCAGGTAAAATATTTTGAATCATGAAAACTGCGCGGCCACGAATGGTAAGAGGTATATTTACAATTTTATCAACTCTAATTCTCCATGTCCCTTTACAAATTGTTACATAACCATTCTCAGCAATAGCTGCCAAACCGCCTTTGTTGCAATGCTCAATAATGTGTGGATTGTTTTCATCTAAACTAAATAAAGCTATTTTACATTTTAGACCGTTGCGCATATTAAATACTAGCTTATCATCCGCATTTAAAATTGCATAACCCTCGTCCATCACACTATCAGCTACAACTGCTTTTACCCTTGCTAAATCTTCAAGATTATTAATGTCTTGCAAACCTAAGTGGTCGGCAGCAATATTTGTAACAACGCCAATATCACATTTATGAAAACCTAATCCAGAGCGTAAAATACCTCCTCTAGCACATTCCAAAACTGCAAAGTCTACCGTTGGGTCTTTCAGCACAAATTCAGCACTCATAGGGCCAGTGCAGTCACCAGCTTGCATCATTCTATTTTGGATGTAAATTCCATCAGTGGTAGTAAATCCGACTTTATAGCCCATAGTTTTTACCATGTGGGCAATTAAGCGGGTAGTTGTTGTTTTTCCGTTAGTACCACTTACTGCTATGATAGGAATTCGTGATGAACTTCCTGGAGGATACATCATATCAATAACCGGCTCTGCAACATTGCGAGGCAACCCTTCAGTTGGTGCAATGTGCATTCGGAAACCTGGACCAGCATTAACCTCTAATATTGCACCGCCATTTTCATTTAGTGGAGTAGTTAAATCTTGCGCCATGATATCAATACCACAAATGTCTAAGCCAATAATTTTTGCAATACGTTCAGCTAAAAACACATTATAAGGATGTACCAAATCAGTAACGTCAGTCGCCGTACCGCCAGTACTTAGGTTAGCAGTCGTTTTTAAAAATACTGTTTCATCTTTTGCAACAACACTATCAAGCGATAAGTTTTTTTCTTTTAATAAATTAAGCGTCGCATCATCAATCTTAATGGCCGTTAATACTTTCTCATGACCATAACCGCGACGTGGGTCAGCGTTTACTTCATCAACCAATTGTTGAATAGTTGATTTGCCATCGCCAACAACGCATGCTGGTTTGCGAACAGCCGCTGCAATTAATTTATAATTGATTACCAGTAATCGAAAATCGAAACCTGTTATAAATCGTTCACAAATAACCGAACGTGACACCTTTTTCGCTAGTGCTAATGCTTCAACTGCTTCATCCCACGAATTAATATTTGTTGTGATGCCACGACCATGATTACCATTTACAGGTTTTAATACTATCGGATAATCAATACTTTTAATTGCTGCTTCTAAATCTTCCTCATCATAAATAATGCGTCCTTTTGGTGTTGGAATAGATGCCTGTTCCAATAAATTTTTAGTTTCTTCTTTATCGCAAGCAATTTCTACAGCTATATTACTTGTTGTACTTGCAACTGTAGCTTGAATGCGTTTTTGATTTACTCCATACCCCAATTGAACAAGGCTATGACGATTTAATCTGATGTAAGGTATACCGCGTGCTATGGCTTCGTCTACTATACCACCTGTTGATGGACCAAGGCGATTATCTTCACGAATTTCGCGCATGGTTTGAATATCATTTTCTAAATCGTATTCCTTATTATGTACTAATGCTTCACAAACTTTAACCGCTGCTCGGGCGGCATAAATACCAACTTTTTCTTCCATATAGCTAAACACTACATGATATACTCCTTCCATACCGGTTGTGCGGGTACGTCCGAAACCACAATCCATTCCTGCTAATGTTTGCATTTCAAGAGCAACATGCTCAATGACGTGTCCCATCCATGTGCCTTCATCAACACGGTGAAAAAAACCACCTTCAAAATCTTCGCTACAACGGTGACTTTTCATTGTTGGGAACATAGCTTCTAACCTTTCTCTAAAACCAGGTATGGCGTTTGTTGGATATTTCTCCATCTCTTCCAAATCCAATTTCATTACAATCAGTTTGTGGCGACGGATACTCCAATAGTTAGGTCCACGCATTGCTTTGATGTCTATTATTTTCATAATCAGCCCCACCAACCTCCCCAAAGGGGAAGCTTTATATAGGCGGTATCTTTAATGTGTTTTATAATTATTTATAATTTGATTTTCTAAAAATAGAAAAATTTGATTGCCAAATAAATTTTGTTCTAAATTTTACCATATATGTGTTGCAAATTTTCTTAAAACAATTTCTTAAGAAATTTATTTGTATTTCTTTGCATGAAATTTTGTCATATATATCATGCAAACTAAAATCAAAAAAATTGCTCTCACTATAGGTATTGCTATTTCTGCAAACTTATTTGCACAACCAAAATTGATATCTAAGGTTGAAAAAAAAGAAGGCCAAATAACAATTCCTTGCGAAAAGTATGTTTTGCCTAATGGCCTAACAATACTTATACATGAAGACCATAGCGACCCTATATGTCATGTAGATGTAACATATCACGTTGGAAGTGCCCGTGAAGAAATTGGACGAAGTGGCTTTGCTCATTTCTTTGAGCACATGATGTTTCAGGGTTCAGACAATGTTGGCGATGACCAACATTTTAAAATCGTTTCTGCAGCGGGTGGTACTTTAAATGGTACAACAAATACTGACCGTACTAATTATTTTGAAACCTTGCCATCTAATCAACTTGAGGTTGCCCTTTGGTTAGAAGCTGATAGAATGGGTTTTTTACTTGATGCCGTAACGCAAAAGAAATTTGAAGTGCAACGTGGTACAGTAAAGAATGAGCGCGGACAAAATTATGACAACAGGCCTTACGGATTGGTTTATGAGAAAATTGGTCGTGCCATGTATCCATACGGACATCCATATTCGTGGAGTACCATTGGCGATTTAGTTGACCTTGACCGTGTGTCGGTAGATGATTTAAAATCATTTTTCATGCGCTGGTATGGTCCAAATAATGCAACTGTTACTGTTGCTGGCGATGTAACCCCTGCCCAAGTATTACCTCTGGTTGAAAAATATTTCGGTTCAATAAACCAGTGTCCAGCAGTTACAAATCAGCCAAAAACTCCAGTATTTATTGATCAAGACCGCTATATTTCATATGAAGACAATATAAAACAGCCATTATTAAACATGGTTTGGACAAGTGTACCATCAGGCGATGCCGAGGAAGCAGCGGTTGATGCATTTTGCTATGCTTTTGGTGGAGATAAATCATCTACCATGTACCAAAACTTTGTTAAAACTCAAAAAGCTACTGATGCTGAAGCAAGCCAAAATAATAGAGAATTAGCAGGTATGATTTGGCTTGAGGTAAAAGCAATGCCTGATACTAAATTGTCAGAAATTGAAAAACAAATGCGACTTGACATTGCTGCTTTTGAAAAAACTGGAATAACAGATGCTCAATTACAGCAGTATAAAAATTATATTGAAGCTACTATTATACAATCATTGTCCACAGTTGGAGGTAAGGCTTCTCAACTAGCATCATCACAAACATTTTATGGCAAGCCCAACCATTTAACTGACTATCTTGAAAGCTTGAAAAAGCTTACTAAGGAAGATGTAATGGCCGCTTATAATAAATATGTAAAAGGAAAATCTTGTGTTATATTAAGCGTTGTTCCAAAAGGTAAAAAAGAACTATTGGCTCATGAAGATAATTTTACTCCAAAGGCCACAAATCCTGATGATGCAGACCACAAAGAATATCAAGGTCTAACTTATAAAAAAGCTTCCGATAATTTCGACCGCAGCAAGAAGCCTACTCCAGGACCAAATCCTAAATTAAGTGTGCCGGCGCTTTACAGCGAAAACTTTAGCAATGGTTTAAAATTGATGGGAACAGTTTCAAATGAAATCCCTACTGTAACAATTCAGATTGCGGTAAGCTGTGGACATAGATTCGAAGAAAAAACTAAAGCTGGAATTGCAAATATGATGGCAGCATTAATGGATGAATCAACAGAAAGGTATACTTCTGAAGCTATAAGCGATGAACTTACAAGATTGGGAAGTAGTATCGATATTATTCCTGGGCAGTCAGAAGTTTTAATTAATATTTCAACATTAACTAAGAATTTAGATGCTACCTTAAAATTAGTTGAAGAAAAAATGTTTCATTCAAAATTTGATAAGGAAGATTTTGAAAGAATAAAAAATGAGCAAATGCAAGCTATCAATGAGCAAAGTACTAAGCCTACTGTTATTGCAAATAACGTTTATTCCAAATTATTATATGGAGAAAATTCAATTATGGGTACTCCTCAAATAGGAACCGTAAAATCAGTAGAGTCAATTACTTTGGATGATGTAAAGGCTTTTTATAAAAAGTATTTTTCACCAAATTTAGCGACCACGGTAATAGTAGGCGATGTTAGTAAAGAAGCAATCATGCCGAAATTATCTTTCCTAAAAAATTGGGTTTCTACAAATGCAATTATGCCTAAAGACGAAACACCAAAAGATATTGCAAAAACAAAAATATTTTTAGTGAATAAAGATAAAGCTGCACAATCTGAAATTAGGATTGGTTACCTTGCAATGCCTTATGATGCTACTGGAGAATATTTTAAATCAAGTATCATGAATTTTATGCTTGGTGGCGCTTTTAATAGCCATATAAACATGAATTTACGTGAAGATAAAGCTTGGACTTACGGTGCACGTTCAAATTTTAATGGCACCAAATATATTGGTTCGTTTACTGCTGCTGCAGGCGTAAAAGCTGACAAAAGCGATAGTTCAGTTGTTGAGTTCGTAAAAGAAATTAGAGCATATGCAACAAAAGGTATAACTGCTGAAGAACTTGAATTTACTAAAAGCTCTTTATCACAGGCAGAGGCTCTTAAATATGAGAGTCCTTTGGCAAAAGCTTCGTTTTTAAAAAGAATGTTGGATTATAATTTAAAGCCTGATTTTGTTGAGAAACAAGCTGAAATTATGAAAAACATTACAAAAGAAGAAATAGACAAACTTGCTGCAAACAAATTGCCTTTAGATAAAATGATTATAACAGTTTGCGGAGACAAGGCAAAAATTGCAGAAGGATTATCAAAACTTGGGTATGAGGTTGTAGAAGTTGATACTAATGGTAATAAGGTTGAAGCTTCAAACAATAATCAACCATTATATCCAGAAAAGAAGTAATATTTAGAAATGACCGTTCAAGAAATAAAGCAAAGATTTGGGATTATTGGCACAACGCCAGAACTTGACCGTGCAATAGATATTGCCATGCAAGTTGCTCCAACAGATTTATCAGTACTTATTAATGGAGAAAGTGGTTCAGGGAAAGAAGTTTTTCCACAGATAATACATCAATTATCAATCCGGAAACACGGACAATACATTGCGGTAAATTGCGGCGCAATTCCCGAAGGAACTATTGATTCAGAATTGTTTGGTCACGAAAAAGGATCTTTTACAGGTGCTATTGATGCCCGCAAAGGTTACTTTGAAGTTGCCAATGGAGGAACAATTTTTTTAGATGAAGTGGCAGAACTTCCAACATCTACTCAAGCAAGATTACTTAGAGTATTAGAAAGTGGTGAATTTATTAAGGTAGGTTCATCAAAAACGCAAAAAACAGATGTTAGAATTATTGCTGCAACCAATGTAAATATTCCAGAAGCCATTGCTCGCGGACGTTTTCGGGAAGACTTGTATTATAGATTAAATACTGTTCCTGTTAGAATTCCACCTTTAAGAAATAGGAAAAGTGATATATCATTATTGTTTAGAAAATTTGCTTCTGACTTTGCTGCCAAATATAGGATGCCCGCTGTTAAGCTAACTGCTGAAGCACAAGAAATACTTGAGAATTATTATTTTCCTGGTAATATTCGTCAACTTAAAAACATAACTGAGCAAATTTCTGTCATTGAACGTCAACGCGAAATTGGTACTGATATTATCATAGGTTACTTACCAAAAGACTTCAATGTCAATGCAAGTTTTCTGCCCGTATCTACAAGACAAGAAAATGGTGCAAATGATAATTTTGGTGACCGCGAACTTTTTTATAAACTCTTGATTGAAATGAAAAAAGAACTGAATGATGTGAAAAAAGTAGTAGCAGACATTGTTCAAGGAAACATACAATCTAATCCAGAAACAGCGCAATTGTTAGGTAAAATTATTAATGATTCACAATCTTATGATATCAATAGTAATAATGCCAATCAACAATTTGGCGTTGTTCATCAAACCAACTACACCAAACCAATAGAAGTAGAAGAGTCATTGTCTATTCATGAAAAAGAAAAACAATTGATTTATAAAGCATTGGAAAAACATAGAGGCAAAAGAAAAAATGCAGCAAAAGAATTAGGAATTTCTGAACGCACTTTGTATAGAAAAATTCATGAATACGAAATAAAAGAATAGCGGTAAATAATTTTATTTTTTTTAGTGCTTGATTATTACGGTTTTAATTTAAAATTAGAATATCAATGTCTCCTATTTGTTTTTATTTATTTAAATTCAAATATTATTTTTAAAACAAGTGGTTAATTCATTTTTACATAATCAAGATTTTCATCCAATAGGTTCTCCTGTTTTTAGTATTGCCAACCGTTCATTTAAATATGGCGATGGTTTCTTTGAATCGGGAAGAATCATAAACGGTAAGGTTCCTTTATTTGACAGGCATTACAACAGAATTGTTAAAACGTCTCAATTGCTAAAAATGCAGCTTCCAAGTTGGGTTTCTGCACCAACAATGAAAGCTAAAATTCAAGAACTAATTCAATTAAATAACATAAATGAAGGCGGGAGATTAAGAATTACATTATTTAGAAATAATGCTGGATTTTATGCTCCTGTAACAAATGAAATTGAATTGGTAATAGAGGCAGATGCTTTAAGTGATGCTGAATTCAAGCTATCTCAAAAGGGACTTACAGTTGATTTATACAGCGACTTAAGAAAGCCTTTAAACTTTCTATCAAATTTAAAAACTAATAATTGTTTGATTTATATAATGGCTGCAATTTTTGCACAGGAAAAAAATCTTGACAATGTTATTTTACTAAATGATAATCATAATGTGGCTGAGGCAATGAATGCCAATGTATTTATTGTAAGCAACGGTGTTATTTATACTCCACCTCTCAAGGAAGCTTGTTTAGATGGCGTAATGAGAAATTACGTTATTGAATGCGCAACTAAACTTGGTATAAAAGTTTATGAAAACGATATGAAACCTAACGACTTAATAAGGGCTGATGAAGTTTTTATAACCAACGCGTCAAGTGGAATTCAGTGGGTAAGCGCCTATAAAACAAAAAGATATTTTAATACCACTTCCGAAAAGATTCTGAACTTTATCAATAAAGAAATTCCAAAAGAATCGAACCAAACAATTGAAGTTTAAATAATAGATTTTGAGTAAATTATACCTTGTACCAACACCAGTAGGCAATTTAGAAGATATTACTCTGAGAGCCTTAAGAGTACTAAAGGAGGTTGATTTTATTTTGGCAGAAGATACACGCACTACTTCCTTTCTATTAAAACATTTTGAAATTTCTAAACCATTGCAATCGTTTCACATTCATAACGAGCATAAAGCACTCGAAGGAATTGTACAGAAAATTGCATCGGGCAGTGTTTGCGCTCTTTGCAGCGATGCTGGTACTCCTGCAATTTCTGATCCTGGTTTTTTATTGGTACGCGAATGTATTTTAAACGGCATTGAAGTAGATTGTTTGCCAGGTGCTACTGCATTAATACCTGCCTTGGTAAATTCTGGCTTGCCAGCAAATTCATTTTGTTTCGAAGGTTTTCTCCCTCAAAAAAAAGGACGACAAACAAAATTAATTTCTTTACAGGAAGAGTCTAGAACCATGATTTTTTACGAATCACCTTTCAGGGTTTTAAAGGCTCTTGAGGAGTTTAAAATATATTTTGGTGCTGATAGAAAATGTTCCATTTCAAGAGAAATTTCCAAAAAATTTGAAGAGACCGTGAGAGGTACCGTTGAAGAATTGATTGAACACTTTACAAAAAATA
Source organism: Flavobacteriales bacterium (assembly GCA_040383485.1). Lineage (GTDB taxonomy): Bacteria > Bacteroidota > Bacteroidia > UBA4408 > UBA4408 > JBEIDK01. The sequence goes on along the minus strand of JBEIDK010000125.1, from coordinate 250 downwards.
CTCCAAGAGGAGAGTTTGTCATTGTTTTGAATGGCAAATCCCAAGAATAAATAGCATTTGTCAACGCTACCGCAAGCGTCACGCTTGTGGTAACTAAAACCAAGGACAGAATGCAACAAATAAAAGTAACATAAGATGTTGGCAAACATGCGGAACACTTGCGGCAGTTGCGGGCTGCTGTTCGTCACTGCGAGGCACGAAGCAGTCTCAGTCTCCTATAACTACAGGGATTGCTTCGTTCAGTTCTGCT
>JBEIDK010000124.1:0-10020 GCA_040383485.1 Flavobacteriales bacterium | reverse complement strand
AGTGCTTCAGCTTCAGAAATTGTTTCAGGTTCATTACAAGATTTAGATAGAGTAGTTGTAATAGGTCAACGAAGTTTTGGTAAAGGGTTAGTGCAAAATACACGTCCTTTATCATACAATACGCAAGTTAAAATTACTACTGCTAAATATTATACACCAAGTGGACGATGCATACAAGCATTAGATTATGCTCATAGAAATGAAGATGGAAGCGTTGGTCATGTGCCCGATTCGTTAATGAAAGAATTTAAAACAAAAGGTGGAAGAAGTGTATATGATGGGGGAGGAATTCGCCCTGACTTACAAATGAAACCAAGAACACTCAGTAAAATTGTTATTAGTTTAGAATCTAAAGAAATGTTTTTTGACTATGCTACAAAATATAGAATGGCACATCCTACTATTGAAGCAGCAGATAAATTTAGAATATCGGAATTAGAGTACCAAGAGTTTGTAAAATGGCTTGAAGGGAAGGATTATGACTACACTACTGATAGTGAAAAAGAATTGGAAGAGCTTAAAAAAGTAGCTACCAAAGAAAAGTATATCGGTAAAATTCAAAAAGATTTTGATGCACTTAAAACGAGTTTGTCTCACAATAAATCAGAAGACTTGCAATTGTTTAAAGAAGATATTAAGCAAGTACTTGAAAGAGAAATTGTAAGTAGATATTATTTTCAAAAAGGCAAAATACAGCATGCTATAAGCCTTGACGAAGAAGTAAAAAAGGCAATTGAAGTGTTAAACGATAATCAAAAATATACCGACATTCTTACGGGAAAATATGTTGAGAAAGATTTGAAGGATAACTAATCGTTTTCTGTTGAAGGAACATTCACAATTGAGGTTCCAAAATGTTCAATATTTTCAGCATCTATTATTAATTTTTCTATACTTTCGCGTGAATTTGAAAATTAGATACACGTGTTAATTCAAGAAACAATTAAGCTTACTCGTAAAGATATTGAAGCAGGAAATACATCTGCCTTAGCATTAGTCAATTATTATATAGAGCAAATAAATTCTCAAAAACACCTCAATGCCTTTGTTGAGGTATTTGAAAATGAAGCCATAGAAAGAGCCAAACTCATTGACGAAAAAATTGCGAATAAATCTGCTGGAAAGCTTGCCGGGCTTGTTATAGGCATTAAAGACAATATTTGCTATAAAGATCATGGTGTACAGGCTTCAAGCAAAATTCTTGATAAATTTATTTCTATTTATTCCTCAACGGTAGTTGAAAAACTATTGGCTGAAGACGCTATTATTATTGGCCGACTTAATTGCGATGAATTTGCAATGGGAAGCAGTAACGAAAATTCTGTTTATGGTTTAGTTAAAAATCCATTAGACGTTGAACGTGTTCCTGGTGGTTCGTCAGGTGGATCAGCGGCGGCCGTAGCAGCTGGTTTATGCCATGCAACATTAGGTACGGATACTGGTGGTAGTATTCGTCAGCCAGCATCTTATACTGGAACTGTTGGTATAAAACCCACTTATGGAAGGGTTTCTAGACACGGCATTGTTGCTTATGCTTCATCGTTTGACCAGGTAGGACCGATAACTAAAAATGTTGAAGATGCTGCATTAATTTTACAAGTAATTGCTGGCCCTGATAATTATGATAGCACGGCTTCCTCAAAGCCTGTAACAAATTATTCCGAAAATTTAGTTGAGAATAACAAGTATAAAATAGCTTATATAAAAGAGTGCATTGAAGGGGAAGGATTAAATCCAGAGTTAAAAACTCAAATTCTTTCAACCATTATGAAGTTGAAATCGCTTGGCCATATTGTTGAACAAGTTGATTTTCCTTTATTGGAATACCTAGTACCCAGCTACTACATGATTACAACAGCTGAAGCTTCCTCGAACCTTAGCCGTTATGATGGAATACACTATGGTTATAGAAGTAAACAAGCATATGATTTAGAAAGCACTTACAAAAAAAGCAGAACCGAAGGTTTTGGTAAAGAAGTAAAACGCAGAATTATGCTTGGAACATTTGTATTGAGCGCAGGGTATTACGATGCTTACTATGCTAAAGCGCAAAAGGTAAGAAGGTTAATAAAAAATGCAACAGAAAAAATTTTGACGGATTACGATTTTATTTTAACTCCTACCACCACAAATGTTGCCTTTAAAATTGGCCAAAAAACTGATGACCCAATTGAAATGTACTTAGAAGACATATTTACAGTGCAAGCTAATTTAGCAGGTATGCCAGCTATTTCTTTACCTCTTGGTAAAAATAAAGAAGGATTACCATTTGGAATTCAATTTATGGCAAATGCCTTTGAAGAAGAAAAACTTCTAGCCTTTGCAAATAGTTTTGAGCAATTAAATAAATAAAAGCTAGCAACATTTAGATAAACTTAAGTTAATCAATTAAGGTCGTTTTAAGTTAAAAAAAATATATTTACGGCAATTATGTATAAAATGACAAAAGAAAGCGAATCGGTACAGGATTTTAACTCATTAAATTTATTGGCATTTATTTATAAATGGCGCAAACAAATAATTTATGTTGGCATACTAGCAGCTGGAATATCGGCAATTGCTTCTTTCGTGATTACACCAAAGTATAAGTCAACAGTAATTATGTTTCCAACCCAAACAAGTTCAATATCAAAAGCATTGTTATCAGAGAGTAATGGTAAGGATGATATTTTGAAATTTGGTGAAGAAGAAGAAGCAGAGCAAATGTTACAAATATTAAACTCAGATGATATAAAAGCACGTATCAGTAAGCAGTTTAATTTAATGCAACATTATGGTATTGATACTTCCGATAAGTTTAAGTACACAAAATTGTTTGATGAGTATAAGGATAACATTAGTTATGAACGAACAGAGTTTATGAGCGTAAAGGTTGATGTAATGGATAAAGACCCACAAGTGGCTTCAGATATTTGCAACGAAATTTCAAATCTATTGGATTCTGTAAAAAATAAAATGCAAAAGCAAAGAGCTTATGCAGGTTTAAAAATTGTTGAGCGCTCTTATCTTGCATTAAAAGCTGAAATACAAGGAATAAATGATTCCTTAAAAGTATTGCGCTTAATGGGTATAAATGATTATGAAACACAAAGCCAAGTTTTTAATGAGCAATATGCTATGGCTATCGCAAAAAACAATACAAGTGGTGCACGATTGCTTGAAGAAAAGTTAAAGGTGCTATCAACCTATGGTGGAGCATATGTAAGTTTACGTGAATTGCACGAAGAACAAATAAAGCAACTAGCATTAATAAAAGCTAAATATGAAGAAGCTAAAGTAGATGCAGAACAAATTCTTACGCAAAAATTTATTGTAAATAGGGCTGTAAAAGCAGAAAAGAAAGCTTATCCAATACGTTGGTTAATAGTTGTTGTAAGTACTGTATCTGCAATGCTATTTGCTTTTTTACTATTATTAATTGTTGAGAATATAAAAACCATTCGTAATAACGAAGACCTAAACTAAACGATATGGAACAATTCGACAATACCTTTTTATTAAATCTGCTTAGAAAAAATTATAAGCACTTATTTATTGTACTGATAGTATCTGGCTTAGTTTCGGCTGTTATCTCTTCATCGCTATTTATTACACCAAAATTCAAGTCTATTGCAGTGTTGTACCCAAGCAATGTAGCTCCTTATAGTAATGAAAGCCAAACCGAACAAATGGTACAACTATTTCAAAGTGCTGACATTCGTGATAGAATAATTGATAGCTTAGATTTATTCAAACATTATGATATTAATAGGAATCACCCTCAAAAAAAATCATTAATAAATGCTGAGTTTGCTGACAATGTTTCTATTTCTAAAACGGAATTTGAGAGTATAGAAATTATGGTTTTAGATGAAGACCCAGCCATAGCTGCTAAGGTAATTGAGGCTTTCATATATTTTGCTGATAAAAAAATTCAAAATATTCAAAAGGCAAAAGCACTTGAAGTTGTAAATCTAAATAAGAATCTGTTTCACTCTATAAAAATTGAAATTGACTCCATAGACTCTCTAGTAAAAAATTATGGTAGACTATATGGCTTATTAGACTATGGGGCACAAACAGTTGAGTCGCAAAAAGCTTATTATAAAGGATTACTAAAAAATAATAGTAAGACACAAATTGAATCTAAAGCAATGTTGAATAATTTGGTTGAGCATGGTTATGATTTTATCTTTTTAACCGATAAGGCAGCCAACCTTCGAAATATTTATAATGCACAAGCAACAGAATATTATAAATCAATTAGAGAATATAAAAAGACTTTTACCTACAACAACATAGTAAGTAAACCTGTTGCTTCTGATAAAAAAGCATATCCAGTGCGTTGGATTATTGTAGCAATGAGTATGTTATCGTCATTGTTTTTGGCATTTTTAGTGTTGTTAGTTACAAGTAAAAACAATTCGGAAAACAAATAATAATGGTTGAGTCGATTGACAAAAATACAATGCAACTGAAATGGTTGTATATTATTTGTGGTTTGTTTATAGCAGTTAATGCCATATTTGTTGCAAACGAATTTTTCTATTTTACATTATTACCCTTTGTAGCATTATTAATCCTATTCTACTTTACCTCTTTAGATAAACTACTTTGGTTTATTGTTTTTGCTACTCCTTTATCTTTAAATTTAAGAAATTCTGATTTCAATTTGGGAGTTAGCCTGCCTTCAGAGCCATTTATGTTTGGTATTTTGCTCTTATTTATTTTTAAGTTGTTTAAGGATAATACCATTGATAGAAACTTATTAAAGCATCCAATTACAATAGCTATTGTAATAAATATTTTTTGGATGTTTATTACCTGCTGTACTTCAACATTGCCTATTATTTCATTTAAATTTTTGCTTTCGAGATTATGGTTTTTAGTTTCGTTTTATTATTTCGGATTTTATCTTTTTAAGGAATACAAAAATTTCAACAAATTCGTTTGGCTATATGTTGTTTCATTTACTGTAGTAATTGCCTATACCATTGCAAATCACAGCCAATATGGCTTTACAATGGAAACCGCAAATTGGGTAATGTCCCCATTTTACAATGATCATACGGTTTATGGAGCTATGCTTGCAATGTTCTTTCCTTTACTTTTGGGATTTATTTTTTTAAAAACAAATTCATTCACAAAAAAGGTAACTGCTAGTGTTTTTACTTTTATTTTTATTGTTGCCTTAATTCTTTCTTACACCAGGGCAGCATGGATTTCAATGTTAGTTGCTGCAATTGTACTACTGATTATCAAATTAAAAATAAATTGGAAACTATTGTTCAGTATTGGTTTTATTGGCTTGTTTTTCTTTTTGGCATTCAAGGACAAACTACTTATGAAGCTTGAAAAGAATAGACAAGACTCCTCAACGAATATTTCGGAACACGTAAAATCTATTTCAAACATTTCTTCTGATGCTTCAAATCTTGAACGTTTAAATAGATGGTCAGCGGCAATTAGAATGTTCAAAGAAAAGCCAATCATAGGATTTGGCCCAGGTACATATTCGTTTAAGTACGCTCCTTATCAATTTAGTTACGAGAAAACTATTATTAGTACAAACGCTGGCGATAAAGGCAATGCACACTCTGAATATATTGGACCTTTGTGTGAATCAGGCGTGTTAGGAATGTTAACTTTTTTAGCAATTGTAATAGCAATATTAATTACAGCAATAAAATTGTATTATAAACTTACAGAGCCAGAACCAAAAATGCTCGTGCTTTGTACTCTTCTAGGCTTTATAACATATATAGTTCATGGGGGGCTTAATAACTTTTTAGATACTGATAAAGCAAGTGTTCCTTTTTGGGCTTTTGCCTCTTTCATTGTTGCATTAGATGTTAATTTTAGAATAGCATCAAAGAAACTTTCCTAATTTCTTGCTCATTTGTTATAAGATTTTTTTTATTGGTATTTAAATGGCAAGAACCACAAAGGACTTTTACTATGATGATGTTATAAGCAATATCTCTAATCAATTTGAATTGATAATTCTTAGTAGAAATGAAAATTATTTAGAATTAATTATCCATAAAAAACATTATATTTTTTTGACCTTACTTTCGAAGGAGAAAGTAGACATCGAGAATAAAGTTTTAGTCAACGAAGATGTTTGGTTTACTCGCAAAGTTCAAGTGCTATCGAGAATAAATTCTTTGTCGGGACTAAATAAAAAAATACATGCACGCACATGTATTATAAAACAAATTGAAAAGTTTGAAGCAGAACCTTTTTTGAATCAGAACCACTTGAGTGGTTATGTTAAGTGTGCCACCAAAATAGGTTTGTATTGTAAGGATGAATTATTAGCAGTTGCTACTTTCAGCAGCGGTAGAATCATGCGCAGGCTTTCTGAAAATGAACGTTCCTATGAACTGCTAAGTTATGCTACAAAAAGAGGAAATACTGTTGTTGGTGGATTTGATAAATTAGTGAATTATTTTACTAAACTTAAATCGCCAACAGATATTATGACTTATATCGACAAGGAATGGGGCAACACGAATTCATATGAAAAACTAGGGTTTATTATTGTTGGGGAATCTAACCCAATTACATTTTATGTTGATGAAAATTATAAAAGATATAAGCGTATTAATGGTATCATAAATCCAGTGCAAATTATGAATCATGGCAATTATAAACTCATAAAGAAGTGTATTTATGAAATATAATTCAATTATGATTGTAGGAACCACTGCAAGCGGTAAAACCAAACTAGCGGCTCATTTAGCCGATTTTTTTAATACAGAAATTATTAGTGCCGATTCTCGACAAGTATATAAACAATTAAATATTGGAGCCGGGAAAGATTATGATGAATATGTAATCAATAATCGTAAAGTACCTTACCACTTAATAGATGTTGCAAATATTAATGAAACGTTTTACTTAAAAGATTTTGCCTTTCATGCCGCAATTGCTTTCAACGAGATTCTGACAAAAGGAAAGCTGCCCATAATTTGCGGTGGCACAGGATTGTATATTGATGTTTTGCTCAAGAATTTTGATAGAATGTTTATACCAGAGGATCAAATTTTAAGAGAAGAATTAGCAAAATTGACAACTGATGAATTGAGAGAAAAGTTAATGCAATATCCAGATTATGAAAAGTATAATTTCGATTTAAAAAGTAGAAAAAGATTAGTTAGAGCAATTGAGATTGTTACTCATAGTACTCAAGAATCTAAAGTTCATTATCAACCAAGTTTAAATTGTAACCCACTAATAATTGGGTTGAAGCTGGAAGCAGAAATGCGAAGAAAAAAAATATCTGATAGGTTAAACGCAAGGTTAAAAAGTGGTTTAATAGAAGAGGTACAAAACTTAATTGAACAAGGGTTTACTAGGGAACAGCTTGTTTTTTTAGGATTAGAATATAAATTTATTACCCAATTTTTATTTCATGAAATAGATATCAATGAAATGAAGCAAAGATTGGAAATTGCAATTCATCAATTTGCAAAGCGACAGGCTACTTGGTTTAGAAAAATGGAAAAGGAAGGTTTTCAAATTAATTGGATTGAAGCTGATGATACTTTTGAAAATATATATGATTCTGCCATCAACATTATCACTTCAAAAATATCAACTGCACCTTAACTTTTAACATAGAACATCACCATCCATTTCAATAGGTGTTTCTAGGCCTAATATTTTACAAATTGTTGGAGCAATATCTGCAAGCTTACCGTCTTTTAATGTATTATAAGTATCGTCAATTAATATACACGGAACAGGGTTTGTGCTATGCGCAGTATTAGGAGTGCCATCATCATTAATTGCAAAGTCAGCATTGCCATGGTCTGCAATAATAACAAATGAATAGCCATTTTCAATTCCTGTTTCAACAACTTTTTTTAAACATGCATCAACGGTTTCTATGGCTTTAACAATAGCTGGATAAACTCCTGTATGCCCTACCATATCGGGATTCGCAAAGTTCAAACAAATAAAGTCTGCCCACTTACTATTTAGTTCAACTGTAATTTTATCAGTAATTTCATTAGCGCTCATTTCTGGTTGCAAATCATATGTTGCTACCTTTGGTGAAGGAGCCATTATTCTTTTTTCATTAGCAAATATCTCTTCTCTGCCACCATTAAAAAAGAAAGTAACATGTGGATACTTTTCTGTTTCTGCAATTCTTATTTGATTTTTATTTGCTTTTGAAATTACCTCTCCTAAGGTGTTGCTTAGGTTTTGCTTGTCATACATCACGTGTACATTTTTAAAAGTATGATCATAATTGGTCATTGTTACATAATGTAAATCCAGCATATGCATGTTTAGTTCATGAAAGTCTTTCTGAGACAATGCTTCTGTAATTTCGCGGCAACGATCTGTTCTAAAGTTAAAACAAATGACCGCATCTCCATTTTCTATCTTCGTTAAGGCAATATTATTTTCATCAGTGATAATTGAAGCTTCAATAAATTCATCACTAATATTTTTATTGTATGAGGCTATGATGGCATCATGAGCTGATTTGTATTTTGTGCCTATTGAATTTACAAGTAAATCGTAAGCAATTTTTACACGCTCCCATCTTTTGTCCCTGTCCATAGCATAATATCGACCAACTACTGAAGCAATTTTCAAATTGGTACCAACAAGATTATCTTCTAACTTTTGAATGAAATCAAGTCCACTTTTTGGGTCAGTATCTCTACCATCTGTTATAGCATGAATATATACATTTTTTAAATCTTGTGCTTTACAAAGTTTGGCTAAATGATACAAATGTTCTTGATTAGAATGCACCCCACCATTTGAAACTAAACCTATGAAGTGTAATTTTTTATTATTTGTTTTCACATAATCAAAAGCATTTTGTAGTGATTTGTTATGCCTCATTTTGTTTTCAGAGACTTCTTTATTTATTAAAGCTAAATCTTGATAAACAACTCTACCAGCGCCAATGTTAAGATGTCCAACTTCACTGTTACCCATTTGTCCATGAGGTAATCCAACAAATTCGCCATAAGTTTTTAATGTGCTGTGCGGGTATTTGCCTAACAAATATTTATAAAATGGAGTTTTTGAATTTGCAATTGCATCGCTAGCATCACCGCGTCCAATTCCCCAGCCGTCTAATATTATAAGTGCTAATTTTTTTGTGCTCATCAATTAAAATTTATGTAATGTTAGGTAGCTTTTCAATTATTTTTATTACAAATTTAAATGTAATTGTTGTAATACTCTTCTAAGGTTTTAGTTTATCATTTTCATGATGACGACTTTGGTCTCGTTGCGTTTTTTTGTCAAGATTTTTATTTAGAGCATCCTCTAAGTTAATTCCTGTCTGGTTTGCAAGGCACATCACCACAAACAAGACATCAGCAAGTTCATCGGCAAGCAACTTATTTTTATCCGATTCTTTCTTTGATTGTTCTCCATATTCTCTTGCAATAATTCGTGCTACCTCACCAACTTCTTCAGTAAGAATAGCCAAATTGGTAAGTTCACTAAAATAACGAACACCATGAGTTTTTATCCAATTATCTATTGTTTGTTGGGCTTCAGTAATGGTCATTTTATTAATTGTTGTAAAATTTACCTTTATTCATGGCTTTACTTTTAAGTAAAATACTTGGGCGGTATCTGTCTTCGGCGTACCAATCGTTTAGTGATTGTAAGTGATTAAACACAAATGCCAATCCAAGTTCATCGGCCCAAGCCAACAATCCTTTGGGGTAGTTAACTCCTTTTTGCATGGCAATATCAATATCACTTGCTGTTGCTATTTGTAAGTGCAAGGCTTCGGCAGCTTCGTTGATTAGCATCACCAGAATTCTAATAAATATTTTATTTACTAACTCTTTGTCAGTATTTGGTGTAGGCAATTCTTGACTATAATCGTAATAACCTCTTCCTGTTTTTTTGCCATAGCAACCTGCTTCAAATAATCTTTTTTGGGTGATTGAAGGTTTATAACGAGGGTCGTAAAACATTTGTTCGAAAACAGTTTCTGTAACTCTAAAGTTCACATCGTGCCCAATAAAATCCATTAATTCAAATGGTCCCATT
>JBEIDK010000123.1:0-10120 GCA_040383485.1 Flavobacteriales bacterium | reverse complement strand
TTCGTTAACCTTAATGTTAATAGTTCTACTCCAAATATTGCTGATATCTTTGTTTCTAAAACCAACCCTAATGGAGTAATTCAATGGGTTGTAAAGTTTGGAGGAAGTTTAGATGACCGTGGTGAAGCAATAGCCGTAGATAATAATGGTAATATTTTTGTAACAGGCACATTTACTGGAACAGCAAATTTTGGTACAATAAATCTAACTGCAGATAGTTTAAGTAAAGACGTATTTATTGCAAAAATTAATAATTCAGGAAATGTTATTTGGGCAAAAAGAATTGGAGGACCAAGAGGAGATGTTGTAAACGATATATGTACTGATGGCAATGGTAATCCAATAATAACGGGGCAATTTAAAGCTTCAGCATCATTTGGTTCCAACATAATTACAAGTTCAATGGATACTTCTGGAGTTAATTATACCTATGATATTTTCATTACAAAATATGATGCTATAGGAAATTTACTTTGGAATAAAAAAGGCGGAGCTAAATTTGATGATAGAGGAATGAGCATAACAAGTGACTCTAATAACAATTTGTTTGTAGCATGTCAGTTTTCTGACACCATAAATTTTGGTAATTCTCAAATAAACAATCAAGTCAGAAATGCTACTATTATTTTAAAATTAGATGTTAATGGGAATATTTTAACCTCAAAAAAGTTTAGTGCAAGCAGCGTAATACCAAATTCAATTGAAATTGACGATAGCAATAATGTTGTTGTTGTAGGCGACTTTACAGGAAATATGATTTTTTGGGGGATGCCAAATTATTACTTAACAAACCCAAATCCGAGAAAAATTTTTATAGCTAAATTTTCAAATAATCTTAACTATAAATGGTCCATTGCCGATGGTAGTAAAAAGATGGTTACTGCAAAAAGTGCCTCTATTGCTAACGATGGAAGCATATTTATATATGGACAATTTGGATGTACATTCACTGATTATTCAAATAATTACGGGGATGCTAGTTTTAATTCGTTAGGATTTTCAGACTTATTTTTATCAAAAGTTTCATTGTCAGGAAACAGAATATGGCAAAGAAGTATGGGAGGACCAAGAGAAGACAGAGCAGGAGGTTTAACAATATTACCTAATAATTCATTGATTTATGCAGGCAGTTTTGAAGATAAACTCATAATTCCAGTTTCTACTTCATGTAATATATTTAATCATGCGCAAGATTTGAATTTGTTTGTTTCTGGCGCTAATAATGGCGTTTCGTTTTGCAACGATACCAACTATGGTACTTTTAAATTTGTAAATGCAAATGCTTTAAATGACGGATTCATCTCTAATGCAATTGATTTAACAAGAGCACCAATAGATTATTATGAAAGAGTTTCTGCATCAAGTAGCTGTTTAATTCCTAAGTTAAATCAATGTATCGGTAGTTATGTGTATACTAATCAGCAATATCCTGCTAATTCTCCATTGTTTCCATGGGCACATGATTGTCTAAATGATACCGTTGTTTCGTGTCACCCAAATTATTATACAATAAATACAAAAACAGGAATACCTGGCTATGTTAGTCCATATTATAATTGGAGCTGGAATGGTGCTAATTTTAATAATCCAGTAATTTATGTTAGTGCATCTACTCAAATGGTTTTAGAAATGAAAACTATAGATAATTGCTACACAAGTTATGATACTGTTCAATTTATTATTAATCCTACTCCTCTACCTCCTTTATTATCTGATAACCATAATGTTAATAACCAAAGCCCACCAGCAGCAATTGATATTGCTCTCTGCGCTACAAATGCAAACTTAATTGTTACTGCTTCTGGTATTGGAAATAATATTCTAACATGGAGTTCATCCGCACCAATAATTAACCAAACTCCAAACTCTCTTGAAATTAATCAAGCCGGCCAAGTTATGGCCACTTGTACCAATTCATTTGGATGTTCTTCATCTAATGAAATAGAACTCATTTTGGATAGTGTTCCTCCTGCATTTATTCCAATTACAAATTTACCAGACACAATTACTATTTGCTCTGGCGATTATGTTGAAATGAATTTATCTGATTCAATCACAAATCCAAATTTTGGAATCACTTGCGATTACAAATTTTTCGCATCTTTTAATGCTACGCCAACGATACAAGTTCAATTAAATAATAATTGTGCTTCGGGACAATCATTAAAATTGTTTCCTAGCCAAAGTGGTTGGCATAATTTAAATATTCTATGCTCCAAGAGCAACGCTTGCGGCACAACAACTCATAATTTAACAACAAGTGTATATGTAAACCTTTTGCCTGCATTTAATATTCTTCCTACTAGCGTTTATGATACTATTTTTTTCTGTCCAGGCAACACTATAAATTTAAGTCTTGCCAATAATATGACTGGCAATTGGAATGGACCATCAATAAATAATTTAAATGTGAATAGTATTTCAACAATTGCAGTTGGAAGTTATGTTGCTTCTAAAATTACAATGAATAATCCGCTTGCTGTATGCATTGATACAATTAATTTAGCTCCATACCATGCACCAAGCATTTCATTATCACCAATTAATGGAATTATTTGTCCTTATGATTCTGTTATGCTAACATCTAATCTAATTGGACTTTCTTACCAATGGTTTGGACCTACTGGTTTAATGCCTCAGTATACAGGTGTTTCTGCATACGGTTCAATTGCTGGAAAATATTACTGCAAAGTTCTAACCTTTGATAGTTGTATTGTTGTATCATTAAATTCAGAAATAAAACAGTACAACTCACCTTATTTAATTTCAAATCCAACAAGCACAATTTGTTCAGGACAAACAACAACTATAGAAGTTAAAGCTAATGATGAAGCAACCATTATTTGGTACTCCCCTTTAGCTGGTAATTCTCCTTTCCAAACAATTAGTCAGCCAGGAATCTATTCTTGTTCAAGTACATTATGTAATATTACAACCAACCTTTCTATTACAATTTCTAGTAATCAAGACTCTGTAAGCATTACTGGACCAGACACTTTAAAAATATGTCCGGGCCAAATAGTTACTATTTCAGCTACTTCAGGTATGACAGATTATAACTGGACCAGTGGTGATGTAGGGCAAACAATTTCTACAAGCATTGCAGGCTCATATCAAATAGTTGCTATTTCTCCAAGTGGTTGTGAAGTAGAGTCAAACACAATTTTAGTCATAGAGAAGCCTTCGGTACCTAATCCAACTGTATTTGGTGATACAGTTTGCGTTGGTGCTAATGCATACTTAATTGCCAATTCCAGCAACCCAATTCAATGGTATAACCAAGAGTTTGGAGGGTTAGCAATTTCTAACAATGATTCAATAATTGTTAATGCATTAATGAATGATACAATATTCTATGCACAAGCTACAGATACTGTATTGTGTAATAGTGAAAGGGTGTTTGGCATTGCAAGCGTATTTCAAACGAGTAATTATCCAGTTATTTATGGCGATACAATTATATGTAATAACAAACCAATAAATATTTACACTGATAGTTTAGCAAATGCTATTTATCTTTGGTCAGGTCCTAACAATTTTGTGGATTCTAGCTTCTCATTTACAACAGCGAACAATGGCAATTATACATTAACAGTAAGCTTAGATAATTGCAATAGCTTAACATCTATTATTCATATATCTGGTGTAACAACGTCAGCACCTGCTGTTTTAGCGGATACAATCTTATGCGAGGGTGATAGCGTAAAACTAATTGGATTAGCAAATGGATTTGCGAGTACATATCATTGGATATCATCCAATATATCTAGTCTTGATTCAATATTTATTATACCATCAGCAATGGTTTCTGATTCAGGAATGTATTTCTTTTTCTTTAATGCAAATGGTTGCAATAGCGATACAGCAAAAATAAATGTGGTTGTTAAACCATTACCAATAATACATTTAGATAGCTTATTTAAGTTTTGTAAAAATAATTCAGATTCAGTTTTCGTTACAAATCCTAATCAGTATAATCTATTTTGGAATTTACCAAATGGAGATACAACAAGTGCTAGTATCATTAATTTTATTTCTATTGATAGTTCTATTGTGGGTGAATATACAGTATTAGCTGAAAATAATGGGTGTTATTCAGATACTCTGCATACAGAAGTCTTAGTAAACTCGGTTACAAATCCAACACTTAGCATACCTCAATCGGTTTGCGAAGGAGATACATTAAGTTTATATCATACAAATCCTGATGGTAGCTTATTGTATTTCAATTTCAATAATCAAATTTCTTTTGTTACAACCAGTGATACTCTATTATTTGGGATAGATAGTTCTTACACAGGAAATATAAAGGTGTTTGCTAAACAAGGGTTTTGCTATAGCGATACTCTAACATATAATTTAGTTGTCAATCCAATACCAATGTCTGCTAATATTAGCGGAACAACAAATATTTGCGGATTAGACTCAATTAAACTTTTTGCAGATTCGTTATTGAATGTAAATTATTATTGGACAGGCCCTAATGGATTTGAAGCTAACACTCAAAATATATCATTATTGAGCAACAATAATATGAATCAATATTCTGGTTATTATGATGTAGCAACCATTAACCAATTCGGTTGCAAAGGGGCAAGAACAGGAATTAGTGTAAGTGTACATGAATTACCAATGATAAGTCTTGGCAATGATACGTCAGTTTGCAATAACTTGCCTTTTTTCTTAGAACCGAATAATTCATTTGTTTCATATAATTGGAGCACTGGCAACAATTTGTCAACTCAATCAGTTGATACCACTGCAACTTTAAGTTTAACAGTAACCGATGCTAATGGCTGTTTAGCATACGATACAATAATAGTAACTGTACTTAATTGTGATTTAACATTACAAAATGTTTTTTCTCCTGATGGTGATGGTGTTAATGACAATTTTGTTTTAGCTTCAAATGGATTTTTAAACTACAATATAAATGTTTATGACCGTTGGGGTCAGGTAGTATTTAATTCATTATCAGGCGTAAATTATTGGGATGGAAAAAACAAATTAGGCAATTATGTTGATGCAGGCACCTATTATTTTACAGTAGAAGCAGTTGATATTGCGAATCAGAAAGGATTTTGGAAAAGCTATGTTAATGTTATAAAATAAGGTTTCAACAAATTACAATTCTTGTTTACCAAAGTATTTCCGCCTTGCTCTGACCATTATATTGAATGACAAGATTTGTATCTTGTTCAATTAGTTCTTGATTGATGCTAAAGTTTTTGAAATTAAAATTAAGTGGTAAGATGATGTGCCTATATTTATGATGATTTAATTTAAGGGTTTCAATTATTTTACTTTTTTCATTCCGTTGTAGCTCATTTAAAATTAAAGGCTTTGGTTTTACTTTAAAATGTAAATAGTAATCAACCGCAATTAGTTGCTTTAAATATTTGTCATTGGCATAATTTATATCTACAAATTCATTTATAATATTAAAAACGTCGTCTAAACTATATTTATGGTATTCTCTTTTAGTGCCAAAATACTCTCCTAATCCTAATAAAAAATCAAAAATACTATAGTTATTTGTTACATACTTTAAGGTATGTATAGCTCTTTTACTATTCCAATAAATTTCTAGAGCGTTTTCTAACATCACTATTTTTTCTAGTTCTAATTTAGAAAGATACTTGCTTTCAATTATCTGATAGGGTGGAAGTGGGTCAAATTTAAAACCGTGCTGTTCATATTTTTCTCTCACAGGTGTTCCTTTTAAAAACTTTAGAAAACCTAATTGAAGCTCTGGTGCAAAAAGTTTAAAAACTTCTTCAATGCTAAATTTAATGTCATTCCAATAATCAAGAGGCAAGCCAACAATTAAGTCAAGATGCATTTCTATTTTATGTTGTAGCTGCTCAATTATTCCTTTTGTTTTATCGAAGTTTTGCTTTCTACTAACTTCTAAATTGGCTTTTTGATTTACGGTTTGTATCCCAATCTCAAATCTGAACAAGCCTTCAGGCACATGTTCGTTAATAAATTTAATTATTTCAGGATGCAATATATCAGCCGTTATTTCAAACTGAAAAACATTTTCTGGTCTATGGTTTTCTAGAATAAATGTGAAAATATCAATTGTAAAATCCTTTTTGATATTAAAGGTTCTGTCTAAAAATTTAATCACCTTGCCATGTTGCATCATGTATAGCAAGGTTGCTTTTATTGCAGTGTCTGGCAAGTAGCGCACCTTATTATCTAAACTTGCCAAGCAAAATTCGCATTTATAAGGACAGCCCCTTGAAGTTTCAATATATAAAACTTTATTCTTAAGTTCCTCTACATTATCAAATTTGTAAGGCATTGAATTTTCAAATTCTTTGACTTCAAACATTGGTGCTTGTTTGTTGTGCACTATTTCAGCTCCAACTTTTCTTACTAAACTCGGAACACTTTCAACATTTGGAAAACAATTAATAAATGTTTTAAAAGGAATTTCACCTTCGCCAACAATAATATAATCTACTTCGTTTAAACAAATTACATTGTTAAAATCATAGCTAACTTCTGGTCCTCCTAAAAGTATTTTTGCATTAGGATTTATGTTTTTTATTTTTCGGGCAACCTCCAACGTTTGAGTAATATTCCAGATGTAGCAGCTAAAAGCAATAACATCATACTTTGCACAATACTCTGCTACTATGTCCTTGTCTTCTTTAATTACAAACTCCTTCCAATCAAGACCATCATAGTCTTGATTCATTTCATACAAAATACGAATTGCCAAATTGGTATGTATGTACTTTGCGTTTAAAGTAGTGAGTAATATTTTCATTAATTGTATTAAATTAAATTAAAAAGGTTGAAATATAGAATTATTTCAACCTCTCAATTTATAGTATATCTAAATTATTTAGAATAATTAGTTTTTTCTGAAAGTATCATTATCAACATATACATGATGATGATTTTCAGACTTTAATTTCTCTAATAAGTCATCAACTTTTTCGTTTGTTAGATTTTCATGAAAATGTTCGCCACATTGCAGCATAGGAGCAGTACCACAGCTCCCGAGGCACTCTACAGTTTTTAAAGTAAACATCCCATCAGGTGTTGTTTCTCCAACTTTTATTTTTAATTTTTTCTCTAAGTATTCAACCAAGTCATCTGAACCAGCAAGCCAACATGGAGCAGTTCTGCAAACCTCAAGATGGCATTTTCCAACTGGTTTTAAATTATACATGCTGTAAAATGATGCTACTTCATAAACCTCAATAGATTTTATATTTAACAATGAAGCTACATAATCCATTGCTTCGGGGCTCAACCAACCTTCAAATTCTGCCTGAGCTAAATGTAATAATGGTAATAATGCCGACTTGCTTTTATCTGCAGGGTAGCGCTCAATCAATCTGTGAGCAGTTGCTAGAGTTTCTTCACTAAAATGTAACATTTTTTTCTTTATTGAATTTGTAAAAATAGTCGTTTCTTTTTAATTGAAAATTTTTTTTCTGGTTTTCTTATTAATAATAGATGGAGAATACTTATGAGAATTTAATAGTCTCCATTTTGTAATTGATGCAACTTATATATAGTTTAAGCTAATAATGAAACCTTTTTGATTTTAAATCGTTTAAGTAGCAACAAATAAATTTATGCTTCTAGAGCTACAAAACTTTAAAACTAAATTGCAAGAAACGGATAACGAGTATTTAAAAATTGATTTACTAAACGAAAAAGCTTGGGCAATCAGATACTCATATCCAAAACAGACAATTGAGCTGGCTTTGCAAGCGCGTGAAATTGCTTATAATTTATTCTATAAGCATGGCCTTGCATACAGTTATCTTAATAGTGGTTCTGCAAATAATTATCTTAATCAATATCAATTAGGTTTAGAAGATTTACAAAAGGGATTTTTATTATTCAAACATCTTGATGAAAAACATTTTATGTCAATTACTCTGAGAAATATAGGAAATATATATTTCGCATTAAACCAATTTGAGCGTGCTTTACATCAATATAACCATGCGCTAGATTTGGCGCTTTTAATAAACGACAAACAAAATATAGCGTACATTTTCAATCATATTGGCAGACTTAAACAGAAGCAAAACTTATACCCTGAAGCAATTGAATTGCATAATAAAGCCTTAAATATACTTACTGAAATAAATGACGACGTTGGCGTTGCAGGTACCTTAACGCACATTGGTGAAGCACAGTTTAACATGGCTGATTTTGATTTGGCCGAATTAACTCTGCAAAACTCTTTATCACTTTGTACCAAAACTGAACACATAAGAGGTGCGGCTGTTGTAAGCAATGTATTAGGAAGTTTATATTCCGCTATCGGTAACCACAACCAAAGCATACATTATCATCAAATGGCAATGGGTTCTGCCCATGAAATTAATGATAAAATGTTAATCATTCAATTCTATTACACAATTGCCAGGAGCTATAAAAATATGGGAGATTATGATAATGCCTTCGAGTGTATGGAGCATTATGATAGATTGAAAACTAACTTAATGGACCAAAATATTGAAATTACTATTAAGTCGCAACAAGTAGAGTTTCAATTAAAACAATCTGAAGTTGATAATGAAATTTTTAAGCAAAAAAATGAGGAATTAGAAAGAGTAAACCAATTAATTAAGGATAAAAATAAAGATATTACTGATAGCATTAAATATGCAAAACATATACAAGAAGCTATCTTAACAAGAAAAAGATACATCAATGAATTTTTAAAAGATTGGTTTATTTTTTATAGGAGTAGAGATATTGTAAGTGGCGATTTTTACTGGATTAAAAAGAAAAATAATTTAATATATGCAGCATCAGTAGATTGCACGGGGCATGGAGTTCCTGGAGCCTTTATTTCAATTGTTGGTGCAAATTTATTAAACCAAATATTACATGAGTTTAACTATACTAACTCAAACCTATTTTTAGATGAGTTAAATAGAAGATTTAATGAGACCATTCGTCAAACTTTGCATGAATCAACAGTGAAAGATGGAATGGATTTGTCGTTTTGTATTATTGATGAAAATAAAAAAGTTATTGATTATGCTGGTGCTAATGCAAAGATTTATTTAAAACAAGATGATGAAATGTTATGCATAAAAGGAACCAAGCAACCAATAGGAATCTTTATTGGTGAAGAAATTAAACCATTCGATAATCATATAATCCCATATAGGTCCGGCGATGTATTGTATATGTTTAGTGATGGAATAACGGACCAGTTTGGTGGAGCAGACAATAAAAAAATGATGAGTAGACGATTATCTGAGTTTTTGTTAGCTACATCTAATATGGAAATGCGCGAACAAGGACGTGCTATAAGAGAATATTTTGAGCAATGGAGAGGAAATAATGACCAGGTAGATGATGTAATGCTTTTAGGAATTAGACTTTAAAAAACTACTTACATTCTTTATTTGGCTTGCAAACAGTACCTTCCTTAATTTCTAATTCCAAATTTATGTTTTGTTTTTTCCATTCTTGATGCGATTTTCGCAATGTTTCTAAAAATACCGACGCCGGTTGCGCTCCTGAAATAGCAATCTTGCGGTTGAATAGAAAAAATGGCACTCCAGAAATACCCAAACTGTCTGCTGCATCAATGTCATTTCTTACCAAACTAGAATAAGTTTCATTGTTTAATGAAGTATTAACATCTTCTTCAGACAATCCTATTTCTTTTCCTAAGTCAATTAAGGTTTGATGATTCCCGAAATCTTTACCTTGAGTAAAGTAGGCTTTAAACAAAATCTCTTCTGCTTCATCACCTAAACCTTTTGTTTTAGCCATTTGAATCATTCTGTGTGCATCAAATGAATTTGCCATGATGGCAATATCAAAATTATAATGAAGTCCGGAAGCTTTTGCCATTTGCACTACATTATCGTGCATTTGAGCCGATTGTTCGTATGATATACCTTTTCTCGTTGCTAAATATTGAATCAAACCTTCTTTTTTTCCAACTGAGTTTTTTATGGCAGGGTCAAGCTGAAAGCTGTGCCATTCAATTTCTATATCATTACTATCTGCAAATTTGCTTAAAGCTGCTTCATAATTTCTCTTTCCTATATAACAAAATGGGCACATAATATCGCTCCATACCTCAACTTTCATTTTGTCATTTTTTTGTTCGTTC
>JBEIDK010000122.1:0-10151 GCA_040383485.1 Flavobacteriales bacterium | reverse complement strand
TCAATAATTGCTTTATTAAATTCAAAAATAGGATTGCTAGTTTCTAATAAATGTTTTGGAAATTTATCTAAATCAGGATCTAATCCAATGCACAAAAAAGTTTTTTTGGTGAATATTTCTTTTATTAATTCGTCTTTATTCATTTGCAAATTATTTAAAGAAAAAGCAACATCTTAAGATGTTGCTTTTAAATTTTCAGTTAACTTATTAAGGCATTATACCAAACTTCCTTCTTTTAACTTTTCAGTATTTTCAGCTATTTGGAGTGCTTTCATAACCTCATCAATGTCTCCATCCATAAAAGCAGCAAGGTTATACATTGTGTAACCTATCCTATGGTCAGTCATTCTACTTTGAGGATAATTATACGTTCTTATTTTTTCACTTCTATCGCCAGTAGCAACTAAAGTTTTGCGTTTAGCAGAAGATGCAGCAAGCCTTTTTTGATATTCAACTTCATATAGCCTTGAACGCAGAACGCTTAGCGCCTTCGCGTAATTTTTTTGTTGCGATTTTTCATCTTGACATTGTACTACAGTGTTGGTAGGGATATGTGTCAAACGAATTGCACTTTTAGTAGTGTTTACGCTTTGTCCACCAGGACCAGAACTGCAAAAAATATCTTTTCTGATATCGTTTTCATGTAGTTTAACATCTAATTCATCTGCTTCTGGCATAACAATAACACTAGCAGCTGAAGTATGCACTCTTCCTTGAGTCTCTGTTTGCGGAACTCTTTGAACTCTATGTACGCCACTTTCAAACTTTAGCTTACCAAACACATTATCGCCACTTACGTTTAAAATTATTTCTTTATAACCTCCAGCAGTTCCATCTTGATGATCCATCAACTCATAACGCAAACCTTCTTTGTCAAAATATCTAGTATACATTCGGTATAAGTCGCCAGCGAAAATAGACGCTTCATCACCACCGGTACCTGCACGTATTTCCATTACAACATTCTTTGTGTCTTCCGGATCTTTTGGAATAAGCATAAATTGAATTTCTTCTTCCATCTTAATTTTACGTTCAGTGCTTTCTAGTAACTCTTGTTGAGCCATTTCAAGCATTTCATCATCTTTTTCGGTATCTAATATTTCTTGAGCAGCATTTAAATTATCAAGAACATTCTTGTAAGATTGATACATATCAACAATCTCTTTCAAGTCTTTATATTCTTTATTAAGAGTAGCGAACTTTTTCATATCACTCATGGTTGCAGGGTCACTTAACTTAACCTCTACATCATTATATCTCCTCTTTATAGCGTCTAATTTATCTAACATTTTTTATTAATTATGAATTATAATTTATTTCTTAAATTCTCTTTTATAGTTGTGGAGAGAACATTACATTTATAATTCTTTGTCTATAATTTTGCTGGCGGTTCCATTACAGCGCCACACCTTTTACATGTTCTAAGGTCAAGAGAACTATAGAATTTATTAAAAGTTTCTTTAAAAGCAGTTTCTATATTTTCTAACATAAACTGCTCTTCAAATATTTTATGATTACAACTTTCGCAGTACCATTGCAAAGCGTCTATTTCTTGAGGAGTTCTCTTCTTTTCTATAACAAGGCCAACGGTATTTGCTGGTCTAATAGGGCTATGCGGTACTCTTGGAGGTAGTAAAAAAATATCACCCTCTTTAATATTCATATCTACAGGTTTTCCTTCTTCTTGAATTCTAACAGTTATGTCGCCTTCAAGCTGATAAAAAAATTCTTCACTCTCGTTAAAGTGGTAATCTTTTCTTGAATTTGGTCCACCAACAATCATAACAATAAAGTCAGTATCTTCATATATTACCTTATTGCCAACAGGAGGTTTTAAAAGATGTCGATTTTCGTCAACCCACTTATGAATGTTAAAAGGTTTTAGAATAGCCATAACTTATAAATTTTTCGCGAAAATATAGAAATTATATCAATTAATTGAAATAGTTCTTATTTATTTTCAGTTGACGGAAGTACTGCTTTATTCATTCTATTTAATATTTTGCCTACTTTATACTTTGTTTTGCCATTAGGATTGGAAGCTTTCCACTTACGTGGATTCGGAAGTATAGCGGCAATACTTGCAGCTTGTTGCTTGGTTAAATTTATTGCTGAAACATTAAAGTATTCCTGCGAAGCAGCTTCAGCTCCGTAAATACCATCACCCATTTCTATCACATTTAAATAAACTTCTAGTATGCGTTCCTTGCTCCAAAACAACTCAATTAATGCAGTAAAGTATACCTCAAGTGCTTTACGAACATAGGTTCTACCTTGCCAAAGAAATACGTTTTTAGCTGTTTGTTGTGAAATTGTACTAGCGCCCCTTGCTGGTTTATTAGATGACTTTTTCTGATTATATTTATAAGCTTTTTCTATTGCCTTAAAATCAAATCCATTATGAGTCATAAAGTTCTGGTCTTCACTACTTATAACTGCCTTCTGCAAATTTTTAGAAATTTTATCAATTGGCATCCAATCTTTTTTGCATTTTAGTTCCTTATCATTCTTATATTGTTCAAACATTCTCGATACCATTAGTGGAGTAAGAGGTATTGGTAAAAAGCGATAGATTAAAACAATTAAAATACTAGATACAAAAAATAAAATAACAATTCTTTTTATTACTCGGAGAATGAATTTAATCATGGTGTAAATAAAAATAATTTAGCCAATTAAACTAATAATGAAAAATAAAATTATTAATATGGATATGTTAATGATGGATTTTAAAATTTCAAAATGATATGAAATTTGGTTTATAATATAATAAAGGTATATTTGTATAAATTAGAAAAAAATTCTGACACCTGCTATTATCAAATTCAGTTACAAGATTTTAAATTTCTAAAAAATTATTAATTAATTATTTTTTGTACAATGACAATTTATGTCGGCAATTTAAGCCACAAGGCAAGTGATGATGATTTGGTGAATTTATTTTCTCAATTCGGAGCTGTAAAATCAGCGAAAATTATTATGGACAAATTCACTGGACGTTCTAGAGGATTTGCTTTTGTAGAAATGGAAGAAGATTCAGCTTCTGAAGCTGCAATCAGCGCTTTACATGAACAAGAATTCATGACACGTGCACTAACCGTTAACGAAGCTAAACCTCGTGAAGAAGGTGACAGACCACAATTTAATCGTAACCGCGGTGGCGGTGGTGGTTTTAATCGCGGTGGCCAAGGTGGTGGCGGTGGTTTTAACCGTGGTGGCCAAGGTGGCGGCGGTGGTTATAATCGCGAAAGAAGAGATAATTATTAAATCTCTTTAACCTATAATTTACAAGTCGTTTTTGAAATTCAAAAACGACTTTTTTTTTGCTTTAAATGAATAAAATAAATGTAAAATTGTTCCTTAAAAAAACAAAGTGTTTAAACGAATATTAGCTTCATTAATAATTATACCAATTCTTGGATTGCTAATTTATGGCTATTTAAATTTAAGAAATAGCAGAGAAAGCCATAAAGATGCTTTTATGATATTACCTGAAAAAGCTTTATTACTCATAGAATGGCATGGGCTTAAACAATTTTTGAAAAATACAGAAAACCCAAGTGATACAATTTTTAAGAATTATATCTGTAATCAAGAAAATATTAAAGAATATCAAACTTTCATCAACAATCTATACTTAGAACTTGATAAAGAACAGTCACTTCAAATTGCATTTTCTAATAATAACATTTACACCGCGTTATATAAAACTAATTCTAAAAATTACAACTGGTTTTTTTGCACAACAATTCCTAAAGACATAGATAATTCAGTATTACTAAAAATTATACAGAAGATTAATAACAATAAGTTTAGTGTGAAAAACAACGGTTCAACTTATGAATTAAAAACTGGCCTTAACTCTATATTATACTTCTATTTTACAAATGGAATTTTTGCTGCATCTGAAAACCAACTTCTTTTAAACAAATCATTGCTATTGGTTGATAAGAGTGATTCGAAATTTTCAAATTATAAAATTGAAAATTTAATGAAATTATCAGGTACAAATAATGATTTTAGTATTTATACTTATGCAGATGGATTAAATGAATTACTACCAAAAAATCTTACAGATAATTATTCACTTATTGACAAACTAATAAAAAAAAACACATTAGTTTCAGCTGACGTAAAAATGGAATCGGATTACATTTTTACAACTGGTTTTATCCTAACTCCTAATAATGAAAAACTTGATAAGCCTGAAAAATTTGAAATGTCAATGGTTATCCCAAATAATTTTGGGAGTATAGAATGGTTTGGTAATTCTTTAAATTTTATTAAAAATACAGATTCAATTTCAAATTTAGTAAATGACTGCTTTGATAATGAAATTGCATATTTAAATACTTCAGCACTGAACTCTGATATCAATTACTACAAATATCAGATAATTGAACTCAAGGAAAACTCTTTTTTCATTAAGTCAATAAATAAAATTGATTCTTCATTTTTTAATACCGTTTATAATGATAGTAGTTTTAGTTTACCATCAAGTAAGTTACGTTATCTTTTAAATAGGAATTATATTAATAGCCATGAAATACATGGCAAGCAAATAAAAAACTATTTAGTTTTGGCTAATAATAAAATGGCCGTGACTAAATTTCAAGAGCAAATTTTAATAGGTAATACATTAGATAAAAATCCCGATTTCATTAAAAGTAATGATTTGGTTTTTTCTAAATCAAATTCAGTAAACATTATAAATCCAATTTGCGATACAAAATATTTAACTGAAAATTTAAATATGAATGGTCAAAAAACATTTTCATCAAATGTCGATTGGTTAAATAAGATAACACTTATCATAAATTTAACTAGCAATAATGGTAAGGAAATTCTAAGTAATTATTACATAGGTTATAATAAATACAATGCATTAAAGCTGAATATTGCTTGGCATAAAAAAAATGAAAACATAAATTATTCGCAGTTTATAAAACTATACTCCAAGGAAGACTCCAGTACATTTGTTTTGTGCAAAGGCGAAAACAAAATAGATATATTTGATAATTACGGAAACATTTATTCGAGCATTTCAACAATAGATACAATACTTGGGAATATTATAAGTATTAAGTCTAAAAAATCAAAAAATGAGTATTGTATTTTTAATACTCCAAATAAAATTTATATGTACAATGTTAAAGGGAAATTGCAAAATGGATTTCCCATTAATCTTGAATCAAAGGCCTCAAATAATATTTTGGTAAGCTATAATTCAAACAATGAAGCTAGAATTACAATTGCATGTATCAACAAGAAAATATATCAATATAATATAAAAGGTAAAATTGTTGATGAATGGAAAGTAACAACATTACAAAATGGTTGCAATTTAAATTTAGCTTGTACAAATAATAATGAAAAGCCTATCTATTTTGGTTTTGATAATGAAAGTATTTTTTTCAAAATTGATAGTAAAGGTAAACATCTAAATAGAAAAGATTCTTCTGTTCTAAAAATAATTAATATTAAAAAAAATGAAGCAATTGGTAATAAATTAGGTATTGTTTTAGCCAATAATACTGCTTATATAATTGATATTAAAAAAGGTGTTGCCAAAAACTTCATGAATAATAATATTAAAATCTTTGACTTTTTTATAGCTAATAGCAATGATAATATTGCAATATTACTTACAGATAAAGGTATTTGTGAATATAACACAGATACTAAAAAAGTAAAATGGAAAATAATAAGAAAGTTACATGAAGGAAAAATAAAATCCGAAATAATTGAAGGAATTAATTATATATTCTATTATGATAGCATAAATAAAAAAACATATTGTTTTTATGATTCTATGAAAATAAAAGTTGGATTCCCAATTAGTTCGAATTTATTACCGATTTTATTTACTAAAAATGATGAAAGTGAAAATATCTTACTATTAAATTCTTGGCAAAATGAAATTGACGCAATCTATTTCAACGAAAAATAAAATAGCTTAATGAGATATTTCATTCAAATAAAATATAAAGGTACAAATTACCATGGTTGGCAAATTCAGCCCAACGCAAATTCGGTGCAAGCTGAATTAGATAAAGCTTTATCCATTACTTTCAATGTTAAAATACAAACCATGGGCTGTGGTAGAACAGATACTGGTGTTCATGCTTCAATGTTTATTGCTCATTTTGACATTGAAAAAAATATTGAAGATTCTCCCAAGGCAATTAAATCACTTGATTTATTATTACCAAAAGATATAAGTGTGGATAAAATTGTTTTAGTCAACGATGACTCTCATGCCAGATTTGATGCATCAACCAGAACTTATAATTATTACATCCATAAAAATAAAAATCCTTTTTTGAGTGAAATAAGCACCAGAATTCATCACGATTTAAATATTGCACTAATGAATGAAGCAGCAAAGATTCTATTCAAATTTGAAGATTTTAGTTGCTTTAGCAAGAGTAAAACGCAAACAAATACTAACCTATGTAAAATTTATGAAGCTCATTGGACTTCAGAAGTAGCAAACGAGTATAGGTTTGAAATAAAAGCAAATAGGTTCTTACGAAATATGGTTAGGGCTATTGTTGGCACTATGCTATTGGTTGGACAAAAAAAAATATCTGTCACAGAATTTGAAGAAATAATAAAGAGCAAAGACAGAAAAAAAGCAGGGAAATCTGTTGACGCAGGTGGCCTTTTTCTTACAAATATTACATACCCTAAAATTGAAACTTTCAACAACGGGCAACTTAAATCACTTAGTAGTAAATAAAGCCGCTTCAAAGTCAAGCGTCAGTTATCAATATAAAAATTGCAGTTGAAAGCTGTTACGCAATTACTATTATCAATTGCTTGGAAGTTTAGGACAGCAAACAGGATATAAGCAAGTAAAATTCAAAATCAAGTACAAAATATTTCGTTGGATTCCTCCAACATTAGTTTATTCTTTAACTTGTTTGATTGGGGGGTGTAATATACATTTCATCGTTTTTTTCAATCAGAATAAAAACATTAAAGCTGATATTATTATTAATATGCGCGACAAGGTTGGTTATATCGAACAAATAATTTTTAATGATGAAATTGATGAGCAATCTAGAGCCTCAATCATAAAAAGTACAATCAACATATTATCAAAGTTGGACATTGCAATAATTCAATTCTTATGCTTTGAATGCAATCATTTAAACATAGCTGAATCAAAGATTTTGCTTTCGCTGGGGTCTTATCAAATAAAAAAAGAAATTGAATTGTTTGGAAAGCCTTAAACAATCTAACACAATTTGAACCAAAAGATGTTGTGCTTTCGCAACTATACAACCAAGGCATTATTAAGTAGGGTTTTATAATCAAAAAAAACATTTCTTTTTTTTATACAACTTATTTAATTGTTAAGCATTTCGTCATTTCTAAACAATTACAAAAATAGTATGTTAGTAAAGTGGTGCTTTGAATTTTAACTTGTACGTTTCAATGTGTTAATAAAAAAGAATAAATAACCCAACATTGGCATTAATTTCAAAGATTCAATACTCAAAAAAATTATATATTTGTCACTCATTAAATAAAAAAAAATGTCTAAATCTCCAAGAATAACGTTTTCAAACGCTTCAAGTCCTTTCTTTGAAACTTTAAAAAAGAAGGTTGATGGTTACTTTGCAAACTCGAACATTAATCAGACTGGAAATAGTAAACTCTTTTCTAAAGCAATTATTTTGTTTTCCTCTTTATTGATTATTTATGTTACACTAGTTTTCTTTACTCCTACTAATATTTTTCTGTCGTTAGCACTTTGCGGTTTGTTAGGTTTAAATTTTGCAGCCATTGGTTTTAATGTTATGCATGATGGTGCACATGGAAGCTTTTCAACAAAAACAAAGGTTAATGATATCATGTCATATTCACTGAATGCTATGGGCTGTAGTTCATTCATGTGGAAAATTAAACACAATTTCAATCACCATACATATACTAATATCGAAGACATGGATGACGATATTGACATCCAACCTTTTATGAGGGTAACTGAAAATCATGATAAATATTGGTTTCATAAATACCAACATATTTACTGGCCAATCATGTATTCATTAACATACATTTTATGGGTTTTTTACCTTGATTTTTTAAAATATTTTACCGGAAAAATCGCTGAAATCAGGATTAAGAAAATGAAAACTTCTGAGCATATTTGGTTTTGGGCTACAAAGGTTATTTATATTTCAATTTTTTTAGTAATCCCTGCCTATATTCATGGTATTGGCGCAATGCTGCTTGGTTATGTTGTTGCATCAGTTATATGTGGATTTACCATCAGTATTATTTTTCAATTGGCTCATGTTGTTGAAGGTCCAAAGTTTCCTTTACCAAATGAAACCAATAAAATACCGACTGAATGGGCAGTGCACCAATTAGAGACAACTGCAAATTTTGCGCCTGACAATAAGTTTATTTCTTGGTTAGTTGGAGGTTTGAATTATCAAGTAGAACATCATCTTTTTCCTAAAATAAGCCATGTTCATTATCCTCAAATAAGAAAGTTAGTGAAAGAAACTTGTGCTCAATTCAATGTTAGCTATTATGAATTCCCAACTTTTTGGGGTGCTGTAAAATCGCATGTATTATTTTTGAAATATGCAGGAACTGCTTAATAACTGATATTGATAATTATAAACTTAAAATAGGAAGGATTGATTCGTTCCTATTTTTTTATTTAAAAATTTAATCAAATGAATAACCTAGAAGATATTTGTATACAAGTTCGTAGAGATATTGTAAGAATGGTTCATGCTGTAAATTCTGGTCACCCAGGTGGTTCTTTGGGTTGTACAGAATTTTTGGTTTCATTATATTTTGAAATTATGAATCATAACCCTCAAAAATTTAATATGGATGGGGCAAATGAAGATATATTTTTTTTAAGTAATGGACACATTTCTCCCGTCTTTTATAGTGTATTATCGAGGTGTGGTTATTTTAATGTGAATGAATTAAGCACATTTAGAAAATTGAATTCTAGATTGCAAGGCCATCCAACAACACATGAACATCTCCCGGGAGTCAGAATAGCAAGCGGTTCATTAGGTCAAGGTTTATCAGTTGGCTTAGGTGCTGCATTAACAAAAAAACTAAACAATGATTCTTCCTTAGTATATACTTTACATGGAGATGGTGAACTGCAAGAAGGACAAATTTGGGAAGCAGCTATGTTTGCTGCAGCCAAAAAAGTAGATAACATTATTGCAACTGTAGACATGAATGGTCAACAAATTGATGGGTCAACAGAAAACGTGCTTAGCCTCGGTAGTTTACAGCAAAAATGGGAAGCATTTGGTTGGGAAGTTCTTAACTTGACAGATGGTAATAATGTAAAATTAGTTGTTGAAACACTAAACCACGCTAAAACATTTACTGGCAAAGGAAAACCAATTTGCATTTTAATGAAAACTGAAATGGGAAATGGAGTTGATTTTATGATGCATAGTCATAAATGGCATGGGGTAGCTCCTAATAATGAGCAACTAGCATCTGCTTTAGCTCAGAATATAAGTACTCTAGCAGACTATTAATAATCATGATTTAAATATAGCGCAATCAAATAATTTGGTTGCGCTTTTTTTATTCAATTAATCATTATTAAATCTCGATGTAAAATTATTATATGTTTGCGTTAAAGAATAACAATGGCAAATCTTAATCTCAAAAAAATATTTAAACATGAGCATGCTATGCTTATACTAGTTGCCGCACTTGGGTATTTTGTAGATATATATGATTTAATACTCTTCAATATTGTTAAAAAACCAAGCTTACTTTCCATTGGCGTACATCCAAAAGATTTAGAAAATATAGGGATACAACTTTTCAATATACAAATGATTGGAATGTTAATTGGTGGAATTGTTTGGGGAATTTTAGGTGATAAAAAAGGTAGATTAAAAGTTTTATTTGGTTCCATTATATTGTATTCAATTGCAAATATTTTAAATGCTTTCGCTACCACGGTAGAGATGTACTCAATTATAAGATTTGTAGCAGGAGTTGGACTTGCTGGTGAGCTAGGTGCTGGAATTACTTTGATTAGTGAAACAATGGACAAAGAAAATCGTGGATATGGAACCATGGTTATTGTTACGTTTGGCGCTTTAGGTGCTGTGCTTGCAGCCGTTGTTGCTGATATT
>JBEIDK010000121.1:0-10257 GCA_040383485.1 Flavobacteriales bacterium | reverse complement strand
TACGAACCTATTTGGGATGGAAGGTATTTAAATGCAAAAGTTCAATCTGGAACATACCCTTATGTTATTACCAATATTGGTAAAGGTTGCTCAGGCATTATTACGCAAGGCTATATAGATGTGATTAGATAAACGTAATTGTGTCTAAAAATTAAATATAGATTTACAAAAATAATTTTTATGAATAAGATATTACAAGTAACATTTCTTCTTTGTTTTTCAATGTATATGAAGGCACAAAATTACACTTCCTTCAGAACAGGTAATAATTCTGATACCCTAACATTTCCAAAAGGAGGTGTTTGCCTAATGGGTGGTGCTACGGAAGATGATGAAGCCATGAAGTGGTTTTTAAACAGGGCTAGTGGCGGAGATGTTTTGGTGCTGCGGGCAACTGGTTCAAACGGTTATAACAGTTATTTATATACTACCTTAGGAATTACACTTAATTCAGTTGAAACTATTGTATGTAATAACATTAATGCATCAAACGATAGTTATTTAAAACAAAGAATACAGCAAGCAGAGGCCATTTGGTTTGCCGGTGGAGACCAGTGGACCTATATTTCGTATTGGAGAAACAATGCAATTGATAGTCTAATTAATGATGCGATAAAAAACAGACATATTGTTATTGGAGGCACAAGTGCTGGAATGGCAATACAAGGGAAATATTATTTTTCGGCACAAAATGGAAGCGTAACTTCCAGTGTTGCGCTTGCAAATCCGTTTGATTCATTTGTTACTGTTGACTCATCTTCTTTTATAAAAAATAAATTTCTAGAAAATGTAATTACTGATACTCATTACGACAACCCGGATAGGAGAGGTAGGCAAGTAGTATTTATGGCCAGAATGTTATCTGATTATGGAATAAATCCCAAAGGAATTGCATGCGATGAATATACTGCTGTTTGTATTGATACGCTGGGTATTGCTCACGTATATGGAGGCTTTCCTGCTTATGACGACAATGCATATTTCATACAAACAAATTGTGAAGTACAGAATAACGTACCTGAAACGTTATTAAATAGCTCCCCATTAACTTGGAATCAAAGTGGAAAAGCACTAAAGGTTTATACAATTAAGGGTACTTCAACGGGTAATAATACTTTCAATTTAAATGATTGGCAAACAGGAAGTGGTGGCACTTGGGAAAATTGGAGTGTTAATAATGGTTTCCTTCAAACATCATCAAGTAGTTTTCCTGATTGCAATATTGGGTTACAAGAAAATAGAAATATTTTTTTAAGTATTTTTCCAAACCCATCAAGTCAGGGCTTTGTAAATATTACTGCGCAAGGTTTATCAGAAGTTATAGTAACCGATATTACTGGTAAAATAGTACTTAATAACTTGGTTGAAAACAAAACTAGTCCGTACATTCTTAATCTTTCAAACTTAGGAAATGGATTATATATTGTAAATGCTAAAACAACAAAAGGAATTGTAATTGATAAATTAATACTGACTAAATAAATTATTAATCTAGCTGTTTTTGCATTTTGAAATGTTCAATACCTACTTCAAAAAATAATTCTCCAACAATGTAATAATCATTTTTTTTGTAGAACTCTACTGCAGTTTTTCTTGCATTAAGCTCCATATATTTTGCCTTTTTTGAAATGGCATATTGCTCTGCAAAATTCAATAATTCAATGCCAAAACCATTTCCTTGGTATTCATAGGAAACTGCCATTTGCCGCAGTTTATATAAGTCATTATTGATTTTACTAGTAATGCAACAAGCAACTAAATTTTTATTTAAGAAACCACCAATCAAAATGTCAAATTCATCTTTTTCAAGCTCTGGTTTTGTAAATTCTAAACCTAATGGCTTTCTCAGAACTGAGTAGCGTAATTCAATCATTTTTTCATACTCATGAGATTGGTAT
Organism: Flavobacteriales bacterium; assembly: GCA_040383485.1. GTDB lineage: Bacteria > Bacteroidota > Bacteroidia > UBA4408 > UBA4408 > JBEIDK01. Next base: position 8,359 of record JBEIDK010000121.1, on the reverse strand, counting down.
GAAATCAATTTAATTTCAATAAGCTTTGACACCAGTACTAATTACTATCTAGAACTTTAAATAATTCATCCAATTTTGGTGTAAGAATGATTTCGGTGCGTCGATTCTTTTTCCTAGCTTCTGCATTATTCCCCGAGTCAATTGGTGAATATTCTCCTCTGCCAGCAGCGGTTAGCCTTGTTGGGTCAATTTTACTATTACTAGAAATTATTTTTACTATGGATGTTGCACGCAAAACACTTAAATCCCAATTGTCCTTTATTGCCCCTCCTGCGCTATTATAAGGGATGTTGTCGGTATGTCCTTCAATTAATACATTTATGTCGCTATTTTGTTCTAATACTTTGGCTAGTTTTTTTAATGCATCAACACCTTTACTATCAACAGAAATGCTGCCACTTGCAAACAACAATCTTTCTTCAAGCGACACATATACTTTCCCGTTTTTTTGTTGAATAGTAAGTCCATTATTTTCAAAACCAGTCAGGGCATCCGAAACTTTTTTCTTTAAGCTAGCTACCGTTGAGTCTTTGCGGGCCAAAATGCTTTGCAACTCGTTTACTCTTGCTTCGCGCAGTTTTAAATCATTCGTAGTTGCTTCTAATTCTTTTTTAGATTTTTCTAAGTCTTCTTTTAACTTATCGAGGTTTACCTTTTTATTTTCAAGTTCATCTTCAAGTTTTCTTAACCTATCCTCTTTTCTTTGAAGTTGTTCTTGTGTTAATTGTAAATCCCCTACCAACCTCTTGTTATCAGCCTTTTCTTGAGCTTCTAATTCTCTATTTTTGTCTAATAACAAACCATAAGTCTCATTTAATTTATCGTAATTACGAGTAATCATAGCCATTGACTTTCCTTGTATGGTTGTATCGCGTTGTAAGGCTTCATTGCGTTTTTTTAATCCTTCAAGTTCAGTTTTTATATCTTCAAATTTATCTATTGCTTCTCTTGCATCGTTTTTTTGCTTTTGCAATTCAGCCTCGCAGTTTGCTGCTTTTGCTTTCGACTCTTCTAACTGTCTCGACGGCACGCATGAAACAATTAAGAAATTGATAAGCGTGATAAAAATTAGTTTAATAAAATTTCTATTTAAAAGCATGATATTAATTTAGTTCACCAAAAATAAAGGAAGCCTCTGTTAGATAAAGGCTAGAAGTATAAATTTAGTAACAGTTAAATGTTATTAATAAGAGATTATAAAGTTTAGAAGACCATTATTTTGAACTTACAGCTAATGAAAATTGCAATTGTTTAAACCCAGATTATGCGTTAGAGGTTCGTGGTGAAACGCTAAAGCCCAATAAAATATGAACTTTTACGAATAAATCATATTAAATATATGATGCATGAGAAAAAGTTGTTTACTTAATATTTTGAAGGGGTTTTGCGTTGTAATTGAATTTCTAATGTGTAATCTGGGTTAAATAAAAAGATAGAGTTCATTAAATTTTACTAGCTTCGCGCCCTTTAAAATTGAGATGTAAAAAAATCAATTTTTAATACTAATTAAAATGAAAAGAATAATAGAGTCAAGAAAATTGTTGGGTGTTGCGCCAGAGGTAACTTTAGCCGATTTAAAGGTTATTTACCGAAGTTTAATAAAGGAATTTCATCCCGACAAAATTCAAGAAGACGATGAGCGTAAATTAGAATACGAGAATAAAAGCAAACAAATTATTTCTGCTTATCACCTTTTAGTAAGTGTAGCTCCAGAAACGCATTCACTAAATTTGGAAGAATATACGCGCATTACTTCTGCAGCATCTATTGATGATTTTCAATATACAGGACAAACGCTAAAAATAACCTTTCAAGATGGATGTGTTTATGAATATTTTGGAGTTCCACGTAATATTTATATTAAGCTTGTAAACTCTCCTACCCAAGCGCGTTTTGCACGTAGGCATATTTATCACTCATATACCTATAGGAACATCAGCAAGCAATTACAAGAAGCTTAAATATTACCATGTCTTTTGATAAACGGAGATATATTTCTGAAAAAACAGAACTTCATCCCCGTAATAAACATAAAAGTAGGTATAATTTTAATGAATTAATTAGGGTTAATCCAGAACTAATTAAATATGTAAAACTTAATGAGCATGGCGATGAGTCAATAGATTTTGCTAATGCTGATTCGGTTTTGCAGTTAAACAAAGCTTTACTCAAAAAATTCTATGATATAGACTATTGGGGCATTCCAAAAGGTTTTCTTTGTCCTCCAATTCCAGGCAGGGCCGACTATGTACATTATGCCGCCGATATACTAGCCTCAAGTAATAATAATCAAATTCCTGTAGGAAGCAACATTCGTGTATTGGATATTGGCGTAGGTGCTAATTGTATATTTCCGTTGTTAGGATTTAAAGAATTTGGTTGGAGGTTTGTTGGAGTAGATATTAATAAAACTGCACTTGAGTCTGCCAACAAAATTGTACAAGAAAACAGCATATTTATCAATGATATTGAATTGAGACTTCAATTAAATGAAGGTAATATTTTTAAGAATATAATTAAACAAGATGAACATTTTGATTTATGCATTTGCAACCCCCCATTCCACTCTTCATATCAAGAAGCGAATAAAATTGCTACAAAGAAGGTGCTTAATTTAAAGAATAATAACACAAAAAATATTGTCCTAAATTTTGGAGGACAATCAAATGAGCTTTATTGCAAAGGAGGCGAAATGGCATTTATTACAAAAATGATTCGCGAAAGCAAATTATTTAGACATCAATGTTTTTGGTTTACAACACTAGTTTCGAAACAATCTAATCTTAAAAAGATTTATAAAGAACTTAATAATTTAGAAACAATAGAAATGAAAACTATTGAAATGAAACAAGGAAATAAAATAAGTAGGATAGTAGCCTGGACATTTTTAAGTATAGAATCTCAACAAAGTTGGGTAAAAAAGTATTGGCAAAAATCTAAGATTTGATACTAAAATAATTTTATAACCTTTTGGGTTATATTCTCTTTTGAGTTTCGTAAGTTTAATAAATAAATTCCTTGTTTTAAATTATCTAGTTTTTCTATAACAAATAAATTTTGAGCGTTGGTAGTAGCCCTAAAGTTCTTTGCCAATATTTTATTTCCAGTAATATCTGATATTGTAATACTTATGTTTTCGGTATCAAGCGAATGGTAAATAACATTTAACTTATCGTTAAAAGGAACAGGAAAAATATTTTCAATTTTTGTATTAATTACTTGTGAATATTTGGTTTTTGTAATTAGGAAGAGCGCATTCGAAAAATTAGGGATACCATATCCAAGAAGGTTGTCGGGGTTATTAAATTGCGATGCACTTTCTTTTATTGCGCTTGCAACTTCCATGTTAGTCAAAGTAGGATTTGCTTGCCATAAGCATGCAGCCATACCAGCAAGAATTGGGCAAGAAAATGATGTTCCATTTGCCGATTGAAATCCACCATTAGTATTTGCTATTATTGCTCCTTCTCCCAACGCACAAACATCGGGCTTAACTCTGCCATCGGCACTTGGGCCTATACTACTGAAGGTTGCTCGTTGTCCGAATGAGTTAACAGCGCCAATGCATAAAACACTATCACCATCAGATGGAGCACTAATTATTTGCCAAGGACTAGAACCGCTATTGCCTGCACTGCTAACAACTAAAATACCTTTACTTGCGGCAATATCGGCTCCTTTTGTACAAATGGCAGTATTGCCATCCATATCAGCATTTGTGTAATTCGACGTTGAATTATCGAAAGTTGTATAACCTAAAGACGATGAAATAATATCAACACCTAAACTATCAGCAAGTTCTGCAGCAGAAACCCAACATACCTCCTCATAAGGTGTTTCAGAGGCTACATTCTCCGTCATAAACAAATAATACGAAGCTCTTGGTGCTGTTCCTACCAACTGTCCCTCTTCCCAAGCGGCCATGCATGAAAGTGTATTTGTTCCATGGTTATTATAGGTAGGATTAAATACATCACTTGTATCATCAACAAAATTATAATACCCTAAAATTCTATTATTGGTTCTCAAGCTATCAAATGCACCAATAGTATTTACGTTCGGAAAACCAGAGTCAAAAACAGCAATTTCTATTCCTTGTCCTTTATAATTTAAATTATGCAATGCATCGCCCCCAATTTGGTTTATCTGAGTAAACGAAGGACCATAAATAATTGAAGTATCAAGGCTACTTATTTTATTTATTTTTTTGGGATTGTTATACCTATTTTCAATTTTGAATTTATCATTGTTGGTTGCAACATCATGTAGGGCGCCAACTCTATTTACAAGTTTGTTTGATGTTACGAATGGAAACTGCATAATAGCTGTTAGTTGGGTGCTGTCTGAAATTTGAACGCACAAATAATTCAACCATTTTGAGGTGAGTAAAACTTTAGCTCCTGTGTTTTTTATGGAATCAAGGTAAGCTGTAGTAACTGGCAAATCATTAGTTGCAATATTTATGTTTTGATTGGCTCTGCGCAGTATTGCTTTTGAAGATAAAAATTGTTGAGGGTTACTTAGGCTATATTGGTTGTTGTTTTTGTCGCTTAAATAAATGATATATCTATTGCTACTAAGTAGTTGTTGAGCACTTAGTTTTAGGCTAATGAAGAATAAAAGTATAATGATTTTTTTTTTCATTTTAGCATTAATTTTTACTACTCAACACCAAAACCAATTGCGTAAATAATTACATCAGTTCCGCTATTTGCCCGCTTACTTATTGGCTTGGTTGCATCAATTTGTGATGTATTGTCTTTTAAATTTATAATACGTTTATAAACCATTCCAACGTTTAAAGCGTAAATTTCAGTTGCTTCCTTTTTTGTAATTAATGTACTGTCGCTATATTGTAGAACAGTTGCACAGCTATCGAAACTTAGTTTTTTATTACTAAATGGTTCATTAAAATGGGTGCAAGTGTAATAAGTTGGAGTTAAAGTATCTATCGTATTCAGCGCATTTCCTCTCCATTTTAAATTTTTGCTTAAAGGAAAAACTAGTTTTAAGTAGGTAATATTTTCTTCAGTTTTTTCTGCTTGTTTATTATTTACAAACGCTTTCCAAACCCTTACAATTTGCCATGTATTATTAACCTTTATGTAACGCTGAATTCTTTGAGATTTTCTACCTCCTGCGTCTGTAAATAACTCAATTATTTTTTCCTTTAAATCATAACTAAAAGTATCAATACTGTTAGTAAATTGATTATAGTAAAGTGAGTCAATATGATAGATAATAAACGTACCTTCTTTATTAGGAAAATATTGATACGAAGCATCTTTGTCAAGTATTTCAACCTCTTTTTTACATGAAGATACCGTATATAAGATTATAATAGCTATGATAATGTTAAAGCGGTTCATTGCAAGTTGTATTAGCCAAAATATTCAACAAAATTATTATCTGTTTCGTACAATTTTACACAATGTATTTTTACATGCTCATTATCAATTAATGGTTGTAAAATTTTCCAAATTTCAATGGCTAAAATTTCGGTTGAAGACATTTTCCCTTTCATAAATTCAACGTCAAGATTTAAATTTTTGTGGTCAAGTACATCAATAACATTAATTTTAATAATTGTACTTAAGTGTTTCAAATCCATTAAAAAGCCTGTTGTTTTGTTAGGTTCGCCCTTTACAGTAACAAATAAATTGTAGTTGTGACCATGCCAGTTTGGATTGGCGCATTTGCCAAACACTTCTGCATTTTTTTCATCACTCCATTCTGGAAGCCATAATTTATGTGCGGCATTAAAATGCTCGCGTCGTGTAACGTATACCATATTTAATTTTGAACAAAAGTAATATTAGATTTGAATTTTTAATTTATGATGAATGTACTAATTGTTTCAGCTACAAAAAATGAAATAGCTCCATTTTTTAGCCAGCTTGCAAATACCAAACAAATAAACGAACATTTAGTTTTGTACGCGCCAAATGAGACTGTTAATTTTTACTTTTTGTTTACGGGTGTAAGCCAAGTTCCTACTATCTTTCATATTACTAAAGTAATGCAAGAATTGAGATTCGATTTGGCCATTAATGTTGGTATTGCAGGTGCTATATCTAATATTCCCATTGGTGAAGTAGTAAACGTGATGCATGATAAATTCTATGAATTAGGTGCTGAGGATAATGGAAAATTTATAAGCATTCATGACATGAATTTGTTATCAGATGCCGACTTTCCTTTGAATAAGGAAAATATTGAAATAAAAAGCAACATGCACTTAAAATCGATAAGTAATTTAATAAGTGCCAATGGAATTACCGTAAGTAAGGTACATGGAAATGCTGAGAGCATACAAAAGTTGCATTCAGTATTAAATACTACAACAGATAATTTTATTGAATCGATGGAAGGAGCAGCATTTGCCTATGTATGTGCAAAGATGAATGTGGATGCAATTCAAATTAGATGTATATCAAATAAGGTAGAACCGCGTAACAGAAACAATTGGGACATCCCTTTGGCAATAAAAAATTTGAATGCGGTGTTAGGAAATTTGAGTAGGGAAATTGAAATGGGTTTTTAAATAATTTGTCCCCCAATTCGTTAGCCTTTAGAGCAGCGTAACGCGGATGCCTTTAATGTTCGTTTGTAACTAACAAAACAAAAATTTCATTTGAACACGATACATAATCTTAAAAAAAATCGTCCACATTACTCCTCACATTTTTACTATATACTAAATGAATTGCAGCTGCGATGAATAATGTTTCAATTTCAAAATTGTTTATAACAAAATATACGCTACTTTTGTATCCATAATATGAATGAAATTTTTGCAAATATTATTACAATAAATCCCGAAGTTTGCTTTGGTAAACCAACCATTCGTAACACCAGATATTCAGTTGATTTGGTTTTGGATTTACTTTCAGCAGGAATGTCAGAGAATGAAATTATTGATGATTATCCAGCAATAAATTCGAAAGATATTCGTGCTTGTTTGGCTTATGCAAGCCAGCTTTCAAAGTTTAAAACTATACATAAATTTGTAGCGTGAAATTCTTAGTTGATGCTAATCTTCCATTCAAACTTGCGCAACTTTTAATTTCTAAAAATTACGATGTAATTCATACGGATAATTTGCCCAACAAAGAATTTACATCCGACAATGAAATAAGGATTATTTCATTAAATCAAAATAGAATTATCATTTCAAAAGATTCTGATTTTTTAGATTCACATTTAATAAACGAAATTCCCCAAAAATTATTAATAGTTACAACAGGAAACATCTTAAATAAATTCTTGTTGCAATTATTTGACAAGCACTTTGAAGAAGTTGTTACTCTATTCGAAACGTATAATTTAATTGAATTTGATAATCACCAAATTATAGTTCACGAAAATAAATACTAAAATCGTATAAATGCACCAACTACCACAGGCGTCATGCTTGTGGTAAAGAGTTCTTGTAAAGGTTAGTTTATTTTTTCGTATGAGTTTTTCATATTTATTTGATTTGATATTATCAAAATTATCTAATTTAAAAATTTGGCATGAATGAGCAGCAAGCTCTTTTATCACTTCATATTCCTATATGACCTTCACTTCATTGGTTGCCAAAAAAATTCCATTGAAAAACTTAAAAAGTATTTTAAACATATTGAAAAGTATTTTCTAAATTATTTTTCTGGAGGAAAATCTTTAGCTGAGCATAGTCAGGGAGACTACGCACAACGGAGAATCATCTTACTCCTTTACAAACTTCAAACTCTTTTTATTCACCATCACAAAATACACTCCCTTCGAAAAGCCACTCGCATCAATGGTTTCTTTTGTATTGCAGTTTGTTTTTGTATAAACAATTTCGCCCAAAGTATTTTGGATTGTAATAGTTCCAATTTTCAACTCTCCGTTATCAACTATCAATTGACTTGTTGCAGGATTAGGGATTAAAATAAAAGCCCCTTCTTTGTCTTGATTGGGCAGGCTTGTAATTATTATTGGATAACAAGCGGATGTATCAACACAGCTATTTTGAGTAACTACAACGGCATAGGATGCTGATAACTGAGTGGGCGTAAATGTCTGGTTGGTGTCACCTGATAAAGCTATATAATTTCCATTGCATTGTAGCCATTGATAGCTTGCATTTATAGCATTTGCAAATAACGTATCGTTACCAACAGTAACAGAAGTGTCAACTGAATTTACAATAACTGTAATTGTATTTGAAACAACGCTTCCGCAATTATTTGTTGTGGTAACAAAATAATTTCCTGTTTGATTCACATTGATGCTTGCTGCTGTTCCGCCGCTACTCCAAGTTCCGCCTGTGTTTCCCATCAGCATCACAGTGCTTCCTTCGCAAAAAGTGGTGTTGCCTATTGTCGAAATG
>JBEIDK010000120.1:0-10317 GCA_040383485.1 Flavobacteriales bacterium | reverse complement strand
TAAATTAATGATACCATACATTTAATTTAACTATAGTAATTGTTTAGTAATTAAGATATGTGTCTAATTTAAAAGTAAAGCTTCTGCCTGTATTACTCTTTTCTCATTTGGTTTTAAATCCTGCAAATCTACCTTACCAATCCTAATTCGTTTTAGGTGAATTACATTGTACCCAAGTTTATAACACATTCTTCTTATTTGCCGGTTCAAACCTTGCTTTAAAATTATTTTAAAATTGTAGTCATCAATTACTTTGACCGTACACGGTAATGTTCTTTTTCCTAAAATATCAATTCCACTCGAAAGTTTATTTAATGCTTCTTCGGTCAATATTTTATCCACACTAACTCTATATTCCTTTTCTACTTTTTCAGAAGTTACTATTTTATAAATCGCACCATCATTCGTAAGAATCATTAATCCTTCCGAATCTTTGTCTAATCTTCCTAGAGGAAAATACTTTTGATCAATATTAACTGCTTGAGCTAAATTATTCTCAATCTTCAAATTTTGTGTGCTCTCGATTCCTCTTGGTTTATAAAAAGCATAATAAAAAAGGCTCTTAACATCTTGAATGACTAAATTATTATAGGTTACCCTGTTTAACTTAGTTACCAATTGTTTTTGGGTTGCAATAAATCCATCGATATACACTAATTGCTTATTAATTATATCAATAGATTCATTTGTTGAAATTCGCAAACGTTTAACAAGCAATCTATTTATGTTCATGATTACAAACGTAAATTATATTTGCATTAAGAAATAAAAATATGCAGAACGCTTCACTTTCTGAAATAAAGAAGGAATTACAACTATTGAATAAAATCGAACTTAGTGAGCTTTGTATTAAACTTGCTAAGTATAAGAAAGATAATAAGGAATTTTTGCATTATTTATTGTTTAATTCAATCAATGAAGATGTATTTATTTATTCCGTAAAGGATGAAATAACTAAATTATTTTCTGAAATTAAAAACGTTAATAGTTACCCTGCAAAAAAAAGCATTCGAAAAATTTTGAGATTAACTAATAAATATATTAAGTATTCTGGTAAACCCGCAACACAAGTTCAGTTGCTTTTGTTTTATTGCCATGCGCTAAAACAAACAAAAATCAGTTTTTATGATAATGTCGCTATTGCGAATCTTTATCAAAATCAAATTAAAAAAGTAAAAAATACATTGGCTAAAATGCATGAAGATTTCCAGTTCGACTACCAATCTGAAATTGAAGAGTTAGAAAAAATTTAGTTTTTTATTTCATGACAAACCTCTCATACCAATTAGTTTTGTAAATTAATTTAACCATAATTGAAAATAATTTCTATATTTTTTTATAACCCTCATTTTAATTACTCTTGGAGATGGTTCACTTAAGTTCTTCTCTCTACTTATCATCAAAAGTTCAAAAGCATAATTAAATAAATTGGAAACATTGGATGATTCATATGTAAATGAAGACTTTTATGAAAATCAAAACAATATCTTTTTTGAAAACAATTTAATTTCAAACATTACATTCTATTTTTTTTATTAGATGAAGAATTTTCAGACCATTGTTTCCTAAATTAATCTATACAAACAATTACTCTGTTTTGATTCATTTTCTAAGAGAATTATCTTACATTTGATTTGATAGAACTAATTTTTAAAATTTCAACTAACAAATTACAATTTTTCAAAACTGAACACCACATTATTTTTTTACAAATATTTTTAATGAGCAAACCAAATAATAATACCTATTCATTAGTAAAAGATTTATCATCCTCTATTGTTGTTTTTTTAGTGGCACTACCGCTTTGTTTGGGGGTAGCCTTAGCATCTGGCGCACCATTGTTTTCTGGCATTATTGCAGGTATAATTGGGGGTGTAGTAACGGGTCTACTTAGTGGTTCTCAACTTTCGGTTAGTGGTCCTGCAGCCGGCTTAACAGTTATTGTTGCAAGTGCAATTTCCACTTTACCAAATTACCAATACTTTTTAGTTTCTGTGGTTTTATCTGGCTTTTTACAAATTATTTTTGGGCTGTTAAAAGCTGGAATAATCGGTAATTTTTTTCCTAACTCAGTTATAAAAGGTATGCTATCAGCAATAGGTATTATTTTAATTCTAAAACAATTGCCTCATGCTTTAGGCTATGATAATGATGTTGAAGGAGACGAAGAATTTATTCAGAGTGATGGTCACAACACATTTTCTGAATTTTTTGATTTGTTTGAAAACCTAACTTTAGGATGCATAATAATTAGTTTGTGTACAGCTATAGTTTTAATTTTATGGGATACAAAATGGATAAAAAATTCATTTTTAAAAATCACTCCAGCAGCTTTGATAGCGGTATTATCGGGCACACTATTGTCCTATTTTTACAATCACTTTGATACTACATTAAAATTAGAATCTAAACATCTTGTAAATTTGCCAATCTCAAACAGTTTTAGCAGTTTCACATCAAATTTTATGTTGCCCGATTTTACAAATGGACTTCAATCTTCTAAAGTTTGGATAACAGCAATAACTATAAGTATTGTAGCAAGTCTAGAGTCGCTATTAAGTATTGAGGCAACAGATAAATTAGACCCACAAAAAAGAATTACTCCTCTTAACCGTGAGCTTTTTGCTCAAGGCGCAGGAAATATTCTATCAGGTTCAATAGGTGGAATTCCAATTACTGCTGTGATTGTTCGTAGTAGTGCTAACATTTTAGGTGGTGCACAAACTAAATTATCTGCAATTTTGCATGGTTTATTATTGCTGATATCAGTAATGTTTATTCCCGATTTACTCAACTCTATACCGCTAGCAACACTTGCAGTTATTTTAATCTTTACAGGATATAAACTTGCAAAGCCAAGCATATTCAAAGGAATTTACAAAAAAGGATGGGATTCATTTATACCATTTATTGTTACAATTGTTGCTATTTTATTTTCCGACTTACTTAAAGGTATTGCAATAGGGATGTTTGTTGGAATTATATTTGTGTTTAGAAGTAATATCAAACTTGCCATACTAGTTACGACTGACCAAAATAACTATTTATTAAGATTTATTAAAGATGTTACCTTTTTTAATAAGTCCTTTGTTAGAAATTTTTTACGAAATATTCCAAAGGGGTCTACAGTAATAATAGATATGAGAAAGCCTGTTTTTGTTGATGATGATATTAAAGAAGTTATTGAAGAATTTAAAATAACGGCTGAAACTCAAAACATAAAACTTGAAATATTAGAAGATGTAAACCATAATAATTTTAACAACACTAAAATAAACTAAGATGAACGAAGTTGAGAAAATTTTACTAGCAAATAAGTCGTGGGCACAAGAAAAAAAAATGTTTGACCCTGACTTTTTTAAAAGGTTAGAAAATGTTCAGTCTCCAAAATTTTTATGGATAGGGTGTAGTGATAGTCGTGTTCCTGCAAACGAAATAACAGGTACACAACCAGGCGAAATTTTTGTTCACAGAAACGTTGCAAATATGGTTGTACACACGGATTTAAATTTATTAACAGTTTTAAGTTATGCTGTAGAAGTACTAAAAGTAAAACACGTAATAGTTTGCGGACATTATGGCTGTGGAGGTGTACATGCTGCATTGTCGAGAAAAAACTATGGACTTATAAATAAATGGTTAAGAAATATCAAGGATGTTTATAGAATACACAAAGATGAAATTGAAGCACTCTCAAGCGATATTGAAAAAACAAATCGAATGGTTGAACTAAATGTAGCTGAGCAAATTTTAAACCTTGCCAAAACTAGTATCATTCAAAAATCATGGCAAGAAACCGGTGGACCAACGCTTCATGGATGGGTATATGGTTTAACCAATGGACTATTAAAGGATATTTTAACGATGGACTCAACAAAAGATTTTGAAGATATTTTTGATTATGATTTTGATTTGTAATTAAGCTGAAACTTTAAGCAATTTAGAACTAAATTTTGCTTACTTTCGCGGCTCAAATTAAAATATGGAAGCAGTGTCGAATATAAAAACCTTAAGCAATAAAGCACAACATGCAATTGAATTAGAAAATAAATATGGTGCCCATAACTACCATCCATTGCCTGTAGTTTTATCTCGTGCGCAAGGAATTTATGTTTGGGATGTAAACAATAAATGTTATTTTGATTTTCTTTCTGCTTACTCTGCTGTTAATCAAGGTCATTGTCATCCTAGAATCATTAATGCTCTTATAACTCAAGCATCTAAACTTACTCTTACCTCAAGAGCATTTCATAATAATTTATTAGGTGAGTATGAAAAGTATATCACTAGCTACTTTGGCTATGATAAAGTTTTGCCTATGAATACAGGAGTTGAAGGTGGCGAAACGGCAATTAAACTAGCAAGAAGATGGGGATATGTAAAAAAAGGAATTGAGAATAATAAAGCTAAGGTAATTTTTGTTGAGGGAAACTTTTGGGGAAGAACTTTGGCTGCTATTTCTACATCAAGTGACCCTAGTAGCTATGAAGGTTTTGGCCCATATATGTCTGGTTTCGAATCAATACCCTACAATGATTTAAACGCATTAGAGTCTGCTATAAAAGATCCAAATGTTTGTGGTTTTATGTTAGAACCAATACAGGGAGAAGCAGGTGTGATTGTGCCAACAGAAGGATACCTAAAAGCAGCTTTTGATTTATGTAAAGCGCATAATGTTTTATTCATTGCTGATGAAGTGCAAACTGGTTTGGCACGAACAGGGAAAATGCTAGCATGTGACCATGAAAATGTAAGACCAGATATATTAGTTTTAGGAAAAGCATTATCTGGAGGAGTATTGCCAGTGAGTGCTGTTTTATGCGATGATGAGATAATGATGAATATTAAACCAGGAGAACATGGCAGTACTTATGGCGGAAATCCTCTTGCTTGTGTTGTTGCAATGGAGGCACTACAAGTTATATTAGATGAAAAGCTTGCAGATAATGCACATTATTTAGGAAAAATACTTAGAGATGAATTAAGGTCGATTAATTCAGATATGATTACAGAAGTAAGAGGTAAAGGATTATTGAACGCCATTGTTATTAAAAATGTTGAAGGTAAAACAGCTTGGGATGTTTGTATTAGACTAATGGAAAATGGATTACTGGCTAAACCTACACATGGTGATATTATAAGATTTGCGCCACCATTAAACATTAATGAAGAGGAGTTAATGCAATGTGTGGAAATAATCAAAAAGACAATAAAAAGTTTTGAATCATAACATTCTTTTTGCAAGAAAATAAACAAATAATATTCTATTCATTAATACTAGGCATCCTATCATTAATCATCATTTCTAATCAAAATGTTATTAATGAATTTGATTCAAAATTAACATATGTAATTAATTCACATCGTATAGCAGGTTATGATTCGCTTGTTAACTTCTTAAGTAACTTAGCTAGCCCATTAATCATTGCTATTATACTCTTGTATTTTACTCAATACATAAGAACTAAAAGCACATTTTATCTAGAATCAGCAAAAATAATTTTACTCTCATTTACGCTATCTGCTTTATCTACTTTTGTAATTAAAAACTTGGTTTGCCGTGTCAGACCATTTAATGTTAATCCATTTATAGAAAAGCTCGGTTCTGGAGGTAGTTATTCTTTTCCTTCGGGTCATACAGCCGATGCATTTACATTATTATTTTCAATAATTTTAATAATACCAACTAATAAACCAATTAGAATTGCTGCAATAATCTGGGCGTTTTTTATTGCTTATTCAAGACTATATTTAGGTGTGCATTTTATTACAGACTTATTTACTTCAGTCTTGCTGGCTAAGACATGCGTGTTACTTTCTCATAAATTATTGAATAAAAAAATAGCCGAATTATAAATTCGGCTATTTTTTGGGCGTAGTAGATTTGTTATCCAATCATCATATTCATACTTGCTTCTCCTTCTGTTGGTTTAATACTTAAGATAGGAATAGTAGAATGATTGACAATTTGCTGAGCATATGGGCCTAAAAATATTCCCGTCAAATTATCTTCCTGCTCAGTCATAATTACAATTAAATCGGCATCAATTTTTTTACCATATTTCAATGTGGTGGTCGCAATATTTTGACCATATACAAGTTCAGATGTAAATTTAATATCACGTTTTTTAAGGTATTCTTCCATTTGGTCAAACATTTTATTAAATTTTGCCGTTAATGCATCTTCATCAACGCTTAAAATACCTAGTAAATTTATTTTTGAATTATAATGCTTTGCAATTTCTGCAGCGTATCTTAATTTTTGACGAGAAGGCGCTGAATTGTCAATAGGACAAAGAATATTTGTAAAACCTACTTTTTGAGAGTGTTGCTGAACGCTCAATACAGGGCAATTAGATTCTGTAATAATTCTAAAGGCATTGCTACCCATAAAGAACTCTTCAAATCCGGAAACACCATGAGTACCAAGAATAATCATATCGGCATCAAATTCTTTAGCTGTTTCAACTACTTTTTTAGCTATTTTACCATGTTTAATAGCTACTTCAACTTTACAACCATTTTTCATTCTCAGCTCATCGGCAAGAATTTGAAGTTTTTTTTCAGTTTCTGTATCTAATGTAGTTTCTTTCTTGCCAAAAACACCGGCACTTGGTACAACATGTGCAAGCATTACATCCGCCTTAAATAACTTAGCCATAAAAGTACCATGCTCTAAAGCCAATAGAGAATTTTCCGATAAATCTACCGGAATTACAATTTTTTTGATGTCAAAATTCTTCATAAAATTCTGTATTAATTGTTATATAAAAGTTATAATTGGAACCTCACTTTTTGAAATTATTTCGAATAAATTTTCATTGGTTTGGTATTGTCTATTTTCCTTTGCATTTTTTTTATACAAAACAACTAAGTCAGCATTCACTCTGCTAATATGATCCAAAACAATTTCGGACTTTATTGCTTGATTAGATTGAGAATTAATTATTTCAGCTGTATACTTTATATTGTTTTCATTAAATAAATGGTTTAAAAAACTCAATTGTTGGGTAGCCTTATTAATATTATAATCACTAGAATTATGCAAAACGGAAACAATATGTAAAGTAGCTGACTTAATACTTTTAATAAATTTAAGAACCTTCATTACCAATGGCATAAAATCCTCATTTAACGCTAAAGGAACTATAATATTTTTAATGTTATCAAATTGAATTGAATTTTTATAGGTTAAAATAGGAAAGGTAGAGTTAAAAATAATATTATGCTCTTGTGTTATAATTGGTTTAGAATATCTCTTTATTTGCTTACTAAAAGGAATTAGCAATAGCCTCGAGGATTTCTTTTCTGAATTATCAACGATATGTTTTTCTAATTCAAGTTGATTAATTTTTAAACTTTCGCCTTGAATTTGAATATTTAAAAATTCAGATTGTGTACTATATAACAATTTAAAGTCTTCTCTGCCCTTCTTAAATATATTTCCTGCAAGTTGAATAGCACTTTCTAGATTTTCTAACTTTTCGTCGGTAACCTCAGGCATAAGAATTTCAAAAGTGGATGCTTTCATTTTTTTATTTAGTTTTGAAAATAATCTCAAAGTATAAAAATAATAAAATAATATGAACAACCTACAAGCATCCGAATTAATTTTAAATGAAGATGGAAGTATATTTCATTTACACCTATTACCAAATCAAATTGGTGATATTATAATTTTAGTTGGTGACCAAAGCAGAGTAGAAATGATTTCGAAATACTTTGATAGTGTAGAATATAAGGTTCAGAATAGAGAGTTTGTTACTCATACAGGAAAGCTAAATGGCAAAAATATATCAGCATTATCAACTGGTATTGGTACTGATAATATTGACATTGTATTAAATGAAATTGACGCTTTGGTTAATATAGACTTTAATAAAAGATCAATAAATGAAAAGCATAAGTCATTAGAATTAGTAAGATTAGGCACTTCTGGTGCGTTGCAGGTTGATATTGAAGTAGACAGTTTTGTATTATCGGAATATGGCTTGGGCATGGATGGATTATTAAACTTTTATGTGCAAAACGAAAAATTTAATCAGGAATTAAAAAGTGAATTTATTAAACAAATAGATTGGCCTTCCCACTTTAATCATCCATATATTGTTAAGGCTTCAGAAGATTTATTACGTAAACTTTCGCCCAATACAAAGCAAGGAATTACTGGCACCGCTTGCGGATTTTATGGCCCACAAGGCAGGGTGCTCAGATTACCTACTCAAATAGAGGATTTGAATGAAAGATTAACAAATTTCAATTACCAAGGATTACGCATAACAAACTTTGAAATGGAAACATCTGCTTTATATGGTTTAAGTGCTTTACTCGGGCATCATGCCGCAACAGTTTGTACTATTATTGCAAACCGAATAAAAAAAGAATTCAGCTCTAACTATCAATTAGCAGTTGAAAAAATGGTGGTGCAAGTTCTTGAACAATTAACAAAATAAGTTATGTCTAGTAAAGAACATCATTACACTGCAAAGATAATTTGGACTGGTAACAAAGGCGAGGGAACTGCTCATGCTGCTGCTTACGAGCGCAGTCATGATATAATTATTAATCATAAAACAATCATTCATGGCTCTTCAGATTCTGCTTTTAGAGGAGATATAACGAAACACAATCCAGAAGATTTGTTTCTTTCATCACTATCTGTTTGTCATATGTTATGGTACTTACACCTTTGCGCTGATGCTGGAATTATTGTTTTAGAGTACGAAGATAATCCTGAAGGAAATTTATTAGAACTTGAAACTGGAGGAGGATATTTCACATCAGTAACATTAAAACCTCAAGTTATAATTAAAGATTCCACTAAAGTTGAGTTAGCAAATTCATTACATATTAAGGCCAATGAAAAGTGTTTTATTGCCAACTCATGCAATTTTAAAGTAAAGCACCTACCTGTATGTAAAATCAAATAAATTGAAATTTAGACTAGTACTTGTTTATTTTATAAAACGTCAAATTATAATTCGTAAATTTTTTACCTATCGGTTTGTAGGCTGCTAATAAGGAAATTGATTTTTTAACATAGTCTGGGAGCTTTCTGAAGTCTATGTCAGTTATCAAATACTCTACATTTTTTTCATTAACAAATTTGGTAAAAACTTGACTTTGCGAATTATTTTGCATCTGATTTGAGAACCTATAATAATCAGTTTGTCTCCAACTGTTTTGTAGATTTTCACTTAATGAATCTAGTCTGTTATGTATGAAAACTGGAACTGTCCATAACTTTTTGTTTTGAAAAGACTCAGCAAAAACCATAAATGAATTCACTCTTAATCCTTGATGATATTCTTCTATGATTGGCTCCTCGTCTTTAAACTGAGTATAAAAGCCAACAATAGAATTTTCTGAATTTATTTTATTGCTAATACTAGAAATTAGAGGTTTACTAAATGATGGAAACCCTTCATATTCTATTAATCTAATAGTCCCATAATATAGGGTTTTATAATTTTGAAATGCTACATAAAACATAAGCGCAATAAAAGCCCAGTATTTAAAAGAGTTGAAAATATTTTTTTCAAAAAATAAATTTATTGAAAAGATGACTATTAAAAAGTTCAATACTTGTCCACTAATCATTCCTAATTGCCAGAGTTCATTATTGTTATCAATGGCAAATACTTTAATAAGAACAGAGAAAAGGTAGGTTAAAAAGAATAGAAATAGCACTAAAAAAGACCTTCTTTTAATAATAATTTGAAAATAAAAGAGAAGTACTACAAATAATATTTTGAATAATTGGAACAATTGAAAGTCCTTGTATTTATTTAAAACATCATCTCTAAAATTCTTTTTTAGTATTAACCAATAATCTGTTCTGTCCTCAAAATAGTTGATGTATGTAATAATTGATAAAGCAATGATACTAAGCAATAAACAATACAGAAAGTATTTGCTTTTTAGAACAAATTCTTTAAATTTTAAATTATTCGTATAATATTGATTAATAAAAATTAATACACATGCTGGTATAAATATTAAATAAATTGGGTTTAAAATTACAGATATCATCAGCATTGCTATTACAACGTTAATTCTGTTATTCATCAAATAAGGAAGCATTAATAATATGCACGCTTCTGGTATGTAGGTTTTTGGAGGATGATAAACAAACAAACCAATAGTTAAAAATGAAATTAGAAATATATAAACAAAAGGAGTAACAATTGAGCTAAATTTGGTTTTAATTTTTAGTAGTGAAAGTGCTCCAATAATAAAAATTGTAGCACTAATACTTGTGTAAACAAATGTATAAATATCAGTGTTTGACTCGAGGGGAATTAGTGAACTAAATCC
>JBEIDK010000119.1:0-10382 GCA_040383485.1 Flavobacteriales bacterium | reverse complement strand
TCCTATACATACCTGAAAGTAACAGTAATAAAAAGCTAATTACATTTTAAAAAAGGACTACAATTAATGGCGGAATAGCTTTCCCCGCGATTCTTTCCTGTTTTCAGCGTTGGGACACCTTAGAAATTTTTTTCAACAATTTTGTAAATTTGAGTTTGTAGTTCATCCATTTTAAGAAGCTTCGATTTGATGTGTTTTGAATCAGGTAGTGTATAGTTTATTTCGTACATGTTTTGAGTTAATTCAGCAGCTTTTTTTACAGATATTTCAACTTTCTCTTTGTATAAGACTCTTTCCAGTTCCTTATAAATACAGTATGCGGTAAATGACAAACAAATATGTGCTTCAATCCTGTTTTTTAGCCTATGATAAATTGGTCTTATTCTTAAATCTGTTTTAGACATTCGAAAAGCCTTTTCTATATGCCATAAATTTTTATAGTTTTCTATCACTTCCTTGTCCTTTAGTTTAGTGTTTGTTACATATCCTTTCAATCCATCCCAGATGCTATCATTTTCATACTTTTCATAGTCTATTTCTATGGCAATTTCACCTTGCATTTTTAGGTACTTATTATAACCCTTATTGTTAATGTTAGACTTGGTTAGTTTTCCTGCTTTTATTTGCTTCTCTAATCGCTGTAAACCCCTTTTTCTATTATGTTCGTCTTTGTGTGCCCTGTTATCTGCATAAGATACAATTAGCCTTGTATTATTTGCTTTTTTTATGGTTACTATTTGTCCATTTTTAAACTTTTTTTCTATTATTTTATATTTCGTTTTTTGAGGTTCATTTTTCAACCTTGCCCCAATAATATAATCATAATTATTTTGCTCTAATGCCTTTATATTCTCTTTGGAAAGTAAGCCTGAATCTGCGACAACTATTGGCTTTTCTAAACTAAATTTTGAAGTTATTTTTTCTAGAAAAGGGATCAATGTATGTCCTTCATAAATGTTACCCTCAAAAATATCATACCCAATTGCATAGCCGCCAAGGCCAACTAGTAGGCCTAAAAATATTTGGGGACTGCTGTGTTTTCCATCTTTAGAAAATCCTGTTTTACGCAAGTCGTCTTCATCACTGGCTTCAAAATATAGGGTAGTCATGTCGTAAAAAACAACATTAACATTACCACCCAAAACTCTTTTAGTATGTGTAAATGCAATCTGCTCTACTTGATGTTTCAATGTGTCGTTTAGCTTATCTAAAAACCGATAAATAGCATCAATATCAAGCATTACTCCTTGAAAGCGATACAGGTAATCAATGGTCTTTAATTTGCTTAATGGAAAAGCTAGTCTAGCAATTACTAAATGACGAAAAAGAGATTCATCAATTGCATTAAATCCGATATGATCATATATCTTTCCGAAAATTATTTCAGGGCCAACAGTTCTAATACTCGAGTTATTTAATGTTTCAAAAAAATGCTCAACTAGAAAATCATTTTCAGAAATAAATAATTTTGGTTGTAAACTTAATTTTTCAATTTCTTGCTTCCCCAAATACCAAAGCTTTTGTATATCATCTTCGCTAAAAGCACTTCCAATACTGCTTACAACAGAATATTTGCCACTTGCTTTTGATATAACTTGTACAGAAGTACTGCCCGATTTGTTTCTCTTTTTCCTTAAAAACATCCCCAAAAATAGCATCGGGACACCCATTTCCAAAAATAAACTCAATAATATCAAGGGCTACAAGGCATGTTTCCAAAAAGTGCGGAAAACAGGAGTTTGCTTTTATAATACATTAAATGTAAATCTCATTTAAAAATCCCATCTCCATTCCTATACATACCTGAAAGTAACAGTAATAAAAAGCTAATTACATTTTAAAAAAGGACTACAATTAATGGCGGAATAGCTTTCCCCGCGATTCTTTCCTTCTCTTCATAATGTGCAATTATTTTTTTATGTCGCCCTTTATAGGAGTAATAAAATATTAGGAATAGTATTAGAAGAAATGCTACTATATATTTATCCTTTCTCTCTCCGATAAGATTTCCTGTAAATTCAAAAGCTTCTAATAAAAAAGCAATTGAGCCTAGATTAAACATAAAAACACCTCCAACCTATAATCCCAGAATATGCATTAGAAATTCTATTACAACGCAAAATCCCTTCAAAATATGAAGTATACAACTTTTCCTCATGCATCATATATTAAATATGATTTATTCGCAAAAGTTCATATTTTATTTGGCTTTAGCGTTTCACAACGAACCTCTAACGCATAATCTGGGATAATATTCCTCCTAATATAGGCATGCCTTCAAAATTTTTTGAACGCTCTCCCATCTGATAACTTTTGTAGAACAGATAGTTATAGATTTTCATATAATTTTTTGTTTGTTAATCTATAAGTTTAATAAGTTACCTACAAAGCCTTAACCCCTCCAAACTATCACCATTTTTTGGATACAAAAGAAGTGCTTTATTAAATTGTTCTTTTGCTAGTTCCTTTTTACCAAGTTTATAATTATTCAATGCATTTATGCTCAAAGCATCAAAATCAAAGGGAAATAGAGTTAAGTATTTATCAAAATATTTTTGTGCTTGAGTAAAATTTTCTCTGTTATAATAAATTAGGCCTAATCTATAGTTTGCAGTAATATTATTCGGGTCAATTTTTAGTATATCGTTGTATAAATTAATAAGTGGCTCCCAAAGACTTTGAGCATAATAAGCAGAGGCTAGGCCTAATTTGGATTCGATTGAATTTGGATTTAAAGTTGAAGCGGCTTTGTAATAGTTAACACTTTCTGGATACTTTTTAGCCTGACTATTAAGCCAACCTAAGCGCATGTTTGTTTCATACATTTTTTCTGAATGCACTTTTGAAATACTCTCAATAGCTTCAGAATAATTTTTCTCGTTCTCAAAAATATAGCTCTGTGAGAATGCTGCTTGAAGCTTTGCAAAGTCTTGGGCATCAACAAAAATGCTATTTAGTAATACTAATAATAATATAATCTTTTTCATGGCATTTACCTTTAAATGTTAATTGATTTAATATTGTTTCATTTGCAAAGCCTCAGTCCTTCTAAGCAGTCTGCATTTGTTGGGTATATAAGTAGCGCCTTATTAAATAATGCACGAGCAATGTCAACCTTTCCTAATCTAAAGGATGTCCATGCACTTATACTTACAGCGTCAAAGTCGAAGGGATACAAGTTTAAATAAATATCAAAATACTTTTTTGCTGCAGCATAATTTTGTCGGTTGTAAAAAATTAAACCAATTCTATAATTAATAGTAGCATTGTTAGGTTCAATTTTAAGAATATCTGTATAAAGTTGAATAATTTGGTCCCAATTATTTAATGCTGCCAAAGGCGAAACCTTTCCTAATTTAGGTTCAATGGCTGCTGGCATTAAATCAATGGCTTTCTGATAATAATTAGCACTTTCTAAGTTTTTTTGTGATAGGTAGTATAACCACCCTAATCGCATTGCTGTTACATACTGTTTATCAGAATGTACTTTTATAATTACATCAATAGCTGCTGTATAATTTTTATTACTCTCAAAGATATAACTTTGAGAAAATGCAGATTGCAACTGCTTGGTATCTTGAGCATAAATATTTAGGGTTGCAAAAAACAAGCCTAAATAAAAACCATATTTTTTTAAAAATTCCATTTTATACCTCCATTAATAAGTAGATTTTTATAGCTTGTTTTATTATATAAAATAGGTGTTCCTTCTCTTTGGATATATGAATATTCACCTGTTCTATTAAGTATTCCAACTTGTAAACTAAGCTCTAAATTTTTTCCGTTATAATAAATTAATTTCAATGCTAATTTATTCTTGATAATATCATCAATATTATAAACTACCGCGCCTTCCATATCAATATAATTCTTTAAATTATTGTGTATAACAGAAAGGTTAAACCAAACATTCTTGTAAGCATTCCAATTAACATCGTAATTAAAAACATACTTTTGATAGCTGTTTTGTGTATTCAAAAGCGAAGCCTGCGCCTTTATTGATAATTTATAAGTTTGAAAAGGGTAATAAGTAAATGCCAAATCAAATTGGGTGCGGTCCGAATCGGATTTCATAATTAAAGGAATATAATTTTTGTTTGAAAACGGCATCACAAAAAAACGAGCCGCTATATTATAACTTGGTTTTCTATATTCAGTTATAAAACCTAGCGTACTTTCTGTATTATTTGAAGTCTTACTTATAAATTTGTTTTCAATAATATTTTTTGGGTCTGACTGAATTAAAGTATAGTTAGTTTTAGTTAATGCATACGACAACTTGAACTTAAATATTGTATTTAAAATATACGAAACTTGAGTGAATAAAATGGGTTGACTAACAGAATATTTAAACGATACATCTTTTTGTGAATATATAGTAATTGGTTTTTGATTTGGTGGTTCGATTTTTCCAATAGAGTCTCCTTTGTATTGAAATTGCTGATTACCACTAATGTTGTTTTGGTTAAAAGAAGCCATTAAAGAAAATCTGGAATTCATTTTATACTGAACAGAAGCATACATAAAATTTAAATTACCGGTACGGGCAATTGAGCCATAAGTATTTCCACTGCCGTTTAAATCTAGGTTATTTGTTTTCTTATAAATATTACTAATGAGCATGCCACTAAAAAAGGAAATATTTTCTAGTCCAGACTTTTTAATTTTATATGATTCTAGTTCCGATTTTAAAAAGTAATTGGTTAAGTTTCTTTGTTGGTCAGTCATTCCTAAATTACCGTAACAAACGTATGCTTTATAGTGCAAGTTTGTATTAAACCAGTCATTTTTTAATGCATACTCATAATAAGTAATTGCTTTTGTATATTGTTTTTTATTAAAATAAAAATCGCCAACCATAACTGGTAATTTGGAACTTATAAGATTTTTACTTTTTGCCATTTGATAATAATAAATTAGACTATCTTCATTATTTAAACGCTCATAATAAACTACTTTTTTTTCTAAGTCAATTGATGATAAGTTCTGAGCAAACGCCCCAGAATTTAAAATCATAACAAAAAATAGCAATATTAATTTAACCATTTTATTGTTTGAATTATTTTATCTGAATTTTCATAACTAAATTCTGATATTTTTCCGTTTTCAATTATAATTTTAAATTCTATTCTTCGCCATATAATAGAGTTTGAATATGTTTTTACCAATGTTTCAAGTTCAATCTTTGTACTATTAAAAACATCATCAATACTTTTGTATGATATTATATAATCAGCATTAATGAACTTAAAAAATGGTGCACAAAAATCTTGTATTGGTTGTATAAATTTATTGTTAAAGTTATCAGAAGGTATTGAATCGGTAATTGTTAAACCTTCGTGATAAGACAATAAAACCTTATAAAATCCTAAGTAAAAATAGAACAGAACGGAATTTTTATCTCCTTCAAAATCGGTAAAATAAAATACAGTACCATCATTTACGAAATACGCATATGATTGGGTTTTGCTACAATAAATGTAGGTTCTATTATACACATCAGTAAATACTTCCCAGCTTAGTAAATTATTTATTTCGTCATTTTCATTAATCTTTAAAACAATTTTCTTACTAGGAATAAAATAAAAAGCTTCTTGAAGTAACTTGTTAATTTGTACTGATTCAACAAAGTCGTTTTCACTAGGAATATCAAATTGCTTAAAAAAAGTTTTCCCTTGTTTAGTTTCCATGAAATAAGCAAAGGGATATTTTATAGTTGTAGCGCCAACATGAGGTTGATTTTGAATTTGATAATGCAAATGTGGTTCAGGTGAGCGTCCGCTACTGCCGCATAATGCCAATAATTCTCCTACCCTAACATAGTCTCCAACACTAACTTTTATACTATCTTTTTTAAGATGACTTAACTGTGAGTAAACATTATCGGCATGATAAATAACAATACTATTGCCCCAATTTTTTTCAAGGTTAACGTTACTTATTTTATTATCATCAATATTATTTTCTATGGTTGTTATATATCCTGCTGCAGGAGCAAAAACAGGTTTACCAAAACAATAATAATCTTCTAAATTAATACCATCAGCCGAATAAGTTTTTTCACCTAACTCATCAGCAATAACAAAATCAATAGCTTTATCATAAACTCCTTTGTGTGTTATTTTGCCTTCATATCCTTGTGAGACATTCCATTTACCCATTACAGGTAATTGCATTTTTATAGGATAAAATTTATTAAACCTTTCGGCAATGTTTTGCGATTTGTAGACTACTTTTTCGGGTGAATAATATTGAATTTCGACAAACTTCAAATAGTAACTTGCCCATCTCATTCTTAGAGCATGCAAGGTTACAACCGTAACAAATGCAAAAGGCATCGTCATCGCTGGTAAGCTCCAAGGTTCAAGTATGGCGGCAAAAGTATTGCAAACCAACAAAGTAATTGGAACAAGTACAATAGCCAATAAATATGAAGCCACCGAAGGTACTAGGTAAAAACATCCAATACCAATGGCACAAAATATTATGTTGGATCCTGTTAGCCCATAAATAAGATTTTCTTGATTATAACCAAATAATAATGCCCCTTTCCAAGCAATTAAATATGAGATAATACTTATTGAGAATGCAATTCTAGAAAACACAAATATTCCAATTGCAATTAAAATACCTGCAAATATATAAGGCATAAAAAAAACTGAGCCCAACGCTTTTAAGTAAGTTAATAGAAATAATGGAATAGGTAAGACTTCAAAATAATTATAAAATTTTATTAAGTCTAAGCCCCCAATTTTGTAAGTGCTATTAAGCCAATAAACCTCATCTAAATTTATTTCAAGTCCGCTAAAAGCTGGGGCGGCTAGCTTTATCATCCAAAAACATATAAAAAACGGGATACTTACCGCTGGTAAGTGATGGCGTTCAAAAATATGATTCATAGATATTGTAACTATTGTTACTAAAAGAATTGCCACTAATACTAACACAATAAATGCACCGTTTAATGCAAATAAATTTGAAAGTGCAACAACAAGTAATAGTACATTAAATCCATACATTCCCTCACGAATAGTTTTTAGCTGATACCCCAAATAATATACAATGATATTTGCTAGTAATACTGAAGTAATGCCAATTAAACCAATTGTTGGTTTTAAAAAAGTAACAATAACAATTAATAATGCAAGTATTTTATTTTGAGAAAAAAACACCTGAGCATAGCTATTCATCAATGAATCAAAATGAAAATGTATTTTTTGTTTCATACTTGCATCATTCATAAAAGTTAAACCCTACAACAATTATGATTAAATTTATTGAGGTGCGCCATTGGTAATCCAACAACTTATTTTTTTTATCAGTGCATCATCAAGCTTTGCTTGTCCTGCTGGCATTTTATCAAATCCTTTTTCATGATTGATTGAACCAAGAAAATGAGGTTTTGTAGTTGCAAATTTTACCTTTTCATAACTTACCAAATCAATGCCATGTGCAGGGCTTTTGCCTGAGTGACAACTAACACAATTATCATCAATAATTGATTTGATATTCTGATTATAGGTTAACAAAATTTTTGGGCAAACAATTTCAGTTTTTGCTGTTTCTGTTTTTACTGCCTTATCAGTTGTTTTACAGGCTTCAATTGCAAGCAATATTAATGCTGAATAAATTATCTTTTTCATTGAATAAACACTTTTTATTATTGAACAATATTAATAAAACATATTCAAAGAGGTTGTAAAAAAACCCTTACTCGAAATAATACTTGAGTACCTTTTGAAACAGAACTTAATTTTATAACTTAAAATCTTTTAAGTAATCAGGTTTAACTTCGTAGGTAAGCATTGTATCTAGTGTTTCGTTATTTCTAATGATGTGTGTTTTACCTTTTGTATCTATCATCACAATTTTAGGGCGCATTTGTATAAACTGCATCCATTGAGTCATGTTGTAAGCACCAACTTTATGCACCACCACATTATCGCCTTTATTTAGTAGCGGAAGGTTAACACTTTCGCGGATTACATCTATGTTCATGCAAAGCGGGCCATATAAAACCATATCTTCGCTGTGATGCGAAAATTCTTGTGCTGGCGAAATTTTATGTTCATACCAAAAAGCCGTGAAGAGTAAATTAACTCCAAAATCCATAATTGTTGCCCTGCGTCCATCTGCTAATCGCTTTGTGGCAATAACACTTCCTAATAAATAACCTGCATCGTCAACCATTGCACGACCTGTTTCTAATATTAATAAGGGTAATTCATCTGTTTTGAAACCAGAGTTCAAAATGGTGTAGGTTATTGCTTCTGCATAATCATCGAAAGTTGGAACAATATCTGAGCCTGGCAAATACGAACCTTTCAAGGTATTTGAACTTGCAAAGCCTCCTCCCATGTCAATATACTGAACTAATTTACCAAATTTGGTTTTCATATTCATGGCAAGGTCACACAACTTAGCAGCAGCTACAGAATAGGCATTTACACTTAACATAAACGTACCTATGTGTGTATGTAGGCCAATTAAATCCATATTTGGATTGCTAAGTATTTTAATGATAGCATTCCATGCCGAACCATTTTCGTAGTTAAATCCAAACCTGTCCCACATTGGATAAACGCCTGTATCCATGTTAACACGAATAGCAACGCGTGCCTTTTTATTTTTTTCGGTTAGGTAATCACTCAACTGATATAGTTCATCGAAATGGTCGATGTGTAACATTGAATTATTTTCTACAGCCGAAATAATATCTTCTAGGGATTTATCAGGACCATTGAAAATAATTTTGTTACCCGGCACGCCATTGCGCAAAGCTTTATTGTACTCAAAGCCGCTTACAACTTCAGCCCAAGAACCCTCTTGATGAAAAACATTACACACTGCATCGTTATAATTTGTTTTATAACTCCATGCAAATTGCACTTTAGGGTATCTTGTTTTGAAGGCACGGTTTGCACTTTGATAATTTTTACGCAATTGAGCTTCAGAAATCACGAAGCATGGCGAACCATATTTTGATATCATTTCTTTTACACTAACACCATCAATATGCGTAAAAGGTGCATATTCTGTACGTGTACCGTATTTGTTCATTATACCAGTATTCAAGCGTTGAACTACTGGTCTTTCATATGGTTGTTTCATTTTTTATATTATTAATTACAGATTATAAGTTATAGAGTGTTTATGGTGTTTTTTTATGAACTATTGAATTTATAATTCATCATTTAAAATTTATAATTACCTACAGTTCTCCTAGTGTAGATATTTTCTCAAAGTCTTTTAAGTCAACTATTAAATCATAACTGTAGCGCACAAACATTTTACCTCTTTCATATTCTTTCTGCGGTTCTACTTCCTCTCCAAGAGCTAAACGAACAAGACTTTCAGGATGATTCTGTCCGCAACCCACTGCAAGATAAACCCATGCTGGGAAACGCGGATTTATTTCTAATAGATAATATTCACCTTCTGCACTTTTAATATATTCAAGTTCTAACCCTCCTCTCCATTTGCTTGTTCTGATAACCTTTTCGGCAGCATCTAACAATTTTTCGTCATCCAAACTAATGCCAGCCCAGGCTTTTCCTTTATCAGTAATATATTGTTTACGCATTGGTACTGCACCTACCATATTTCCTTTACCATCGCCTATTGCAGTAATGTTTACCTCACTACCAAAAACAAATTGTTGAATGATTATTGGCAATCCCCACTTAGCGCTCAACTTATTAAAATGTTGCGCCACTTGTTCAGGATTATAAGCAACAGCGGCATCGTAATACTTTCCTTTTACAATTACTGGATAAGTGAAATCATTTTTAATAGAAGGTATTTCAGTGGTAGTAAAAATCATTCTAGAATAAGGAACACTTACTCCACAACGTTTTCCAAATTCCATTAAATTCGTTTTGTGCCTTTCTTCGAACTGTTCTATGGTAGGCAAAAACATCTTTATACCCATTTCGTTTTTCAGTGTTGGCTCTAATTTGATGAAGTTATTAAGTTCAGCATCAAAGTTTGGAATAATAACATCAAGATGTTCAACTGAATGAATGTATCTTAAACGCTCATGTAAGGCTGCTACACCGGCACCAGGAAAAGGGATTTGATATGATTTGTCAACCAAATCATGCATGTATAAACCAGGTTCGAGTGTTTCATAACTTAAACCAATAATACGAACGTCAAAACGAGTACTGTCTCGTAATGCGCGTATAACTGGGATTCCTGGTCCAGGACTATCAATATTATTAAGTCCTGTAATACCTATTGTTAATTTCTGCTTATGCATTATGTTCTGTTAATTGATAACTCTGCAACATATTTAAGAAATCGAAATAATCTTTTTCAAAAGTAGCATCGTCAACATTATACTTTCCAGTAATTACGGCTTTAATTGCGTCAATGTCTTT
>JBEIDK010000118.1:0-10516 GCA_040383485.1 Flavobacteriales bacterium | reverse complement strand
TGTTGATACTTTATGGCCTGCACGTTCAATAATATTTTTAGGTAACCCAATTTTTTCAGCTACTTCAAATGTATAAGAACTTCCTGGCTGCCCTAATAATAATTGATATTTAGGCTCAAGCGTTTCTGGATTAAATAACATGGACGCATTAATAACTCCTTTAAGGTTATCGGCAAGCAATTTTATATTGGTATAATGTGTTGTAATTACTCCACAAGATTGTTTTTTATTGAGTTCCTCGAGAATTACCTCGGCAATTGCTCCTCCAAGTTCTGGGTCAGTTCCTGTACCAAATTCATCAATTAAAAATAGAGTTCTTCGGTTTGCTATTTTCAAAAATTGCTTCATTGCAATTAATCGTGAGCTATATGTACTAAGGGCATTTTCAATACTTTGACTATCTCCTATATCAACCAAAAGATGATTGAAAAAACTCATTTTACTATTTTCTAAACAAGGCACCAGAATTGCACTTTGAAACATTATTTGCAATAAGCCAACTGTTTTTAGAGTTATTGACTTCCCTCCTGCATTAGGTCCGCTTATTATTACAATTCGCTGAGAAATATTAATAGACATATCCATCGGTATGGTTGTTTTTTTAGTAATTTTATTTTGCAAAAATAAAAGTGGATGAACTGCCGATTTCAATTCAATTATTGGTTCGTTTTCAATGATAGGGTGGCAAGCATTGATTTCAATTGCAAAATAAGCTTTGGCTCTAATAAAATCTAACTTGGTAAGTAAAGTATGGTAATTTTTAATGAGTAAAGAAAAAGGTTTTAAGTTGACCATTAACTCACGCAAAATTCTATATACCTCTTTACGCTCATCATTTTCAAGAATAGCTATATCATTATTAATTTCAACCGTATTCTGTGGTTCTATAAAGGTTGTTTTTCCTGTTTCACTGTTTCCATGTACAAGTCCTTTAACATCGCGTTTATGTTCAGCCAGCACTGCTAGTACTCTGCGTCCATTATAAAAGTTTTCCTCATTTTCACGCAGCCAACCTAACTTATTTAAGTCATTAACAAATTGTCTAAATTTCCTTTCCGACTCTCTTCTTTTACTGCTTAGGTCATGTCTAATTTCAGATAATAGCTTAGATGCCGAAGAACGCACTTGTGCTGTTTCATCTACTATTTTTTCTATTAATTGAATTATTTCTTTCGTGGCATAAACATTATTTATAAGCAAAATCATTGCTGGAAACTTTACATTTCTTTCGTTCAAAAACTTAACGATATCATTAACAGTAGACGAAACACTTTTTAAGTTTAAAAATTGCTTTTCAGACAAAATCGCACCATCTATTTCTAATAAATTACATTCTTGTTCAAAATCTTGAAATAAAATATCTGGAAAGTTGCCTTTGTTTTTCAAAAGCATTGTAAACTCATTTAATTGCAATAGCGCTATCTTACACAATTCTCTATCTTCGATGGGAGCCAATTGATTTGCTATTCTTTTAGATGATTTATTACGACAAAACTGTTCTATTAATTCGAGAATTTTCTCAAATTCAAAAAGTGCTAAAGTATTCTTATCGTAAAGTTTCATATTAAAATCTGAAACCAAATTAAAAGAATAATGTTTGAATATTTCATTTTCTTTTTATCCGATTTGTTTTGTGAATCGTTCATTTTAAATATTGCCCTTTTCATCATAAAAACCATATTATATTTAACCATTTTAATAAATATTATACATTAGCCAACTGTTTTTTATAATTATTTTGTTTTGAAGAAATTAATAACTTTTCTATTTGTCTTTTTTAGCGCGGCTTTATTAAGTGAATCGGTTTATGCCGCCCTTGATACAGCATCCTATGCCTATAAAAAAAAGAAATTTGAATACCGCGCGAATAAAAGATATGAAGAAGCTAAGTTTGATGAGTCTTATGTAAACTACCTTATGCTATTTAAGTTAGATTCTACAAACTATAAATATTACCTAGATGCTGGCATGATGGCTTTTGATGATATGAATCGGCCTGAACTTGCTTATCCAATATTTATTAAAGCAGTTAAGTATTCTCCTACCGATACTTTACCTGACCTTGCAAAAAACCTTGCTCACGCTGCTCTTTTTTTATCAAAATATGATGAAGCAAAGTTTTATTACAGAATGTATAACAGGTTGACAAACCCTAAGAATAAGCCTGAGCGCCATAATATTTATATTGACAAAGCCATTGAAGATTGTAATTATGCGCTTTCGCACACACAAGTGAATGATACAATAATTTTAGAAAATTTAGGAAGTATTGTAAACACAAAATATCCGGAATACAATCCCGTTGTAGATTCTCATGACTCGGTTCTTTACTTCACCTCAAGAAGACCCGAAAACAACAATGGTAATATTGATCCTGATGACAATAAATATTATGAAGATATATTTCAATCGTTAAATATAAATGGTCATACAAAGCCTTCTAAGTTCGATATTTTAGAAAAGGTTACAACCGATAAAGAATATTTTAATCAAAATAAGGTTCACAAGTCAGTAGTTGGATTATCA
Source organism: Flavobacteriales bacterium (assembly GCA_040383485.1). Classification (GTDB taxonomy): domain Bacteria; phylum Bacteroidota; class Bacteroidia; order UBA4408; family UBA4408; genus JBEIDK01. Next base: position 7,990 of record JBEIDK010000118.1, on the reverse strand, counting down.
TTTGGAGAGAAGCAACTATTGCTTTACAAAGAAAATAAACTCTGGCAATCAGACAAAAATATAAAAGGTACTTGGGACAAGCCTCAACTAATGGATGTGCGTCTAAATTTAACGAAGTATCAATCTCATACAACCATAGCGCCAGATGGTAAAACAGTTTACATTTCTGCCGAAGCATCAAATATTATTGGAAACAGAGATATCCAAATCTCAAAAATTAGAGATGATGGTAATTGGGGAATTCCAATCTCTATAAGCCCTCTTATTAATACTCCCTTTGAAGAAAATAGTCCAGAAATTTGTAATGATGGAAAAACACTTTATTTCTCATCTCAAGGTTTACCGGGCTATGGTGGTTATGATATTTATAAAACAACTCTTGAGAATGGCGCTTGGACAGCACCTATAAATATGGGCTTGCCAATTAACTCTCCGGGAGATGACCTTTATTTTAGTGACAATACCAATGATGGTATTGCCTATTTTTCATCTCACAGAGTTGGTGGCTATGGTGACCAAGACATCTATAAAACAACACGTTCAACTGAACAATTGCTAGAATATGTTCCTAAACCATTTGTAATTGAACTTGATGGCACAAAATCAATAGACAATGAAGGTGCAAAAATAACTTATGATTGGGACTTTGGTGATGGCGCAAACGAAAGGGGAACGAAATTAAGTCATGGTTATAAAAGACCCGGAAAATATTTAGTAAAATTAAATACCATTGATGAAACAACTAAATTTACAGGGTATGATGAATACCAAATACCGGTTGATATAAGCAATGCAACGCATATTGAAATTGCTTGTGCTGACACAATTTTTGAAGGCCAAAGAATAGCATTGGATGGCAGTAGTTCAAGTATTAAAAACGTAAAAATAACCAAGCGTTTATGGCAATTAAGTGACGGATCCAGAATTTCTGACTCAACAATTGTTCATAGAACATATAATAAAGTTGGAATTTATCCGGAGAAATATTTTTGTAGGGGTAAAAATGATAGCTTGAAATTAAAAATTGGATACTTCTGCACTAAAAATATTGTTGTCATTCCAGAAGCTGACTTTAAATCAATAAAAGCGAGAAAAGACAAAAGAATTAAATTAAAAAAGCACATTTCAGATTCAACCTCTGCTATGGAGGTTGAGCAACTCTCTCATAGAAGCCTCTCCGCGCCAACAATTATAGCAAATGAAATTGAAATCCCAGTGATTACTGCTGAAGATGAAGTGGCTATTTCTACTGCTCAAAAGGAACGTGAAGCAAACTTAAAAGTAGAAAAGGATTTTGCAGAAAAAGATTTTGTTACCGATGCACTAGCAAATAAAGAGGGTGACATTGCTCTTAGATTAGAAGAAGGCTTTGATGCAACAACCACAAAACTTGATACTACCAATTTGCCTAACGTTGACCTTGAACCAATTTATTTTGACTTAGATAAATTTAATATCAGAAATGATGCTTCAAAAGCACTAATCAGAAACATTGGAATAATGAAGCAGTATCCTGAGTTCGTCTTTAAAGTATCAGGATATACAGATGTGAGAGGAAGTGATGAATATAATATACGTTTAAGTAATAAGCGCGCACTAAGTGCCATTGCTTATTTAGTACAAAATGGAATTCCTGAGAACAGGATTACTGGAATATTATCAAAAGGAGAAAGGACTGCAGGTTTTAAAGATGATACAAAAACCGGCGTGAATGAGAAGGAGTATCAGAATGATAGAAGAGTTGAGTTTACAGTTTTAGGTAAAATTATTAAATAACAATTTACGAATGAAGGCGTTTAAAAACATAAAATTACTTTTTAAAATTATATTGTTTAATGTTTCAATCTCCTATGCTCAAATGGTGCCATCTAAAGCCGAAAACATTGACTTTTTGATGACCTTTGGTAATAAAGCTGACAAGACTTTAGGTGATGACGATTTTACACAAATATATTTTTTTGCCATTCCAGCCAAGCAAAATGATGCAATCTATATTCGAGTTTTTGACCCTGAAGTTGGTGGCAAGCATGATAATATTATTGTTGATGCAAACACTCGTACAAAATTTACAGCTTATGGAGGCAGTGGTGCTTATTCTAATAAAGACGCACGCAAAATAGACCCAACAGGTAATTTTAGAAGTGGGGTAATGCTAAGTACAAAAATATTTGATAAGAAGGGTAAGTTTGATGACAAATGGTATACGTTTGGACCATTTAATCCAAAGGAAGGTGAATTTGACAAAGAATTAAATGCTTACGTTTTTAAAATTATTGTTGAAGGAATTGATGGAGATGATGGGAATGCTTACAAGTTTTTTTTAAGTAAATCGCAGAATGAAAATAAGGTTGTAGAAGGCGGAAATGCGTTTGCTTACGAAATTAGTTTTAGGTTATTAAACAAGGCTGGTGAATGTGTTCATTTTTATCCATATATTGACAAAAATGTTGTTTCTGTAAACCAACAAAATTTTGATTTTGATAAAGATGGCGACTTAAGATTAAATTCAGTTGCAAAGAAAAGTCATATTCTTACTGCTAGTGGTGATGGTGAGTGGAGAGGAAACACTGAAAAAATAGTAGAAGCCGAACATAATACAAGTATGGATTTACAACTTCTTAAGAAAACTGCCAAACCAAACGATATGGTTATGTATTTAACCAATCAATATAACGAAGCTATTCCATTTTTTTCTATTCCTATTGGTGGCGTTCCTAGATATAAATACATGGTTGATGTACAATATAAATTACCAGAGTAATTTGTATTTTAGTACTTATTAATTTTGTCAAAAAAACCAATCTTATACCTTAAACTTAAGTTAATGCTATTGGAAATCATATTTTGAAATCCTCTTTGGTAATTAACTGCAAAGTCTATTTTTTTGTATTCGTACTGAACAAAAACTCTTGCAACGATTGGTCGGTCCCCAATTTTTTTATAACCTCTATATCCGCCTGCATTACAATTAATAGAAACTCTTTTATATTGAAATTCTAAGCCGCCACCATACAAAAACGAATCATTTTGACCATTGTCACCTTCTTGCCAAATAAATGTTCCAGCAAGTAAGAACCATTTTAATTTTATTTGTGCAGTATCACTCCCTTTTATATAATTTCCAAATACACCATTAAAGGTATATGCCGGTGCGTTTATATGGCGGGCATTTTCAAGGTTTTTGCCAGTTGTAGTTTTTAAGGTAACTTCGAGCGTTAAATCAGGCAAACGATAAAAATTTTCCCAAATTCTTATTCTCGTTGCAAAATAAGTATCCCCTTTTGAATAACCTGATGGAATACTGTCACGCATATATCGTTCATCTCTAAGTCTATTATTTGTTTTATAATATTCAATTGGACGAGTATACATTTCAAAGGCAATTCTATTTTTTTGTATCGGAAAGTATAAATGAAAATATGGATTTATGGCATATTCTTCTTTACTAAAATGATAATCAACTCCTGATTGAAAATAAGTTCTATACCCAATTTTTGTGCCTCTAAAAGCTTGAACAGGTAAAGCATTTGGACCCATATACTGTGGAGAACGTTTTACATAACTTTCCTGAGGTTTTTGTCCATCCCAATTATGATAAGAGTTCCACCATTGCCAATAATATTGCGCATGAACTGGTTTATGAAATATGAAGATTAATAAAAAGATTAAAATTACATTGAATGAAAACTTCATTATTCACAAATTGATGATGTTAAGCAAACATTTTTTTCATTCTCGTATAAAAAAACTAAATGCATTTGAAATAATCAAAAGATTCTAAACAATTATTGCATTTGTAAAGGGCTTTGCAAGCAGTTGAACCAAATTGACTTACCATTACTGTGTCATTTGATTTACATTGTGGACATACAATTGTTCTCTCATCTTTCGATAGTAATAGTCCTTTGTTAATTGACGATTTCAAAGGTGGTGCTATACCATAATCAATTAATTTTTTCTTTCCATTTTCACTTAACCAATCGGTTGTCCAGGGAGGAAATAAAACAGTTTTAATAACTACATTTTCATATCCATTAGCATTGGCAACTTTCTTAATATTATCTTCAATGTATTGCATTGCAGGACAGCCGCTATATGTTGGTGTAATTGTAATAGTTAGATGTTCTAATAATTCAATGTTTCTTATCACGCCTAAATCCTCGATGGTAAGAACTGGAACTTCCGGGTCAGGAATATTATTAATTTCTGATATTAGCTTGTCGCTTAAAATTGATTTTACCATTTTTAGTTATTCAATCACAAACTTAAGTAATAAAACAGTAATTCATGTCAAAAAGTTTTTATTACAAAACAATAAGTAATTATGTAGGACTTTAATTTATTGCTTTTTGAATTTTTAAGAATGAAATGATTCAAAAACAATACTATATAATCAATATCCTGTTCTTAATTCTAAACTTGCCCTCATTTTAAATTTCATAAATTAATCAATACATTTATTTTTTTAAATTCTCTCATTATGTCGTTTCCATATCAAATAAAAAGCATTGAACAGTACCATGAAGTATATAGACAAAGTGTTGAAAATCCAGAACAATTTTGGGGTGATGTAGCATCTAATTTTCGATGGAAAAAACAGTTTAATAAAGTTTTAGAATGGAATTTTTTAGAACCAAAAATTGAATGGTTTAAAGGTGGCAAATTAAATATTACTGAGAATTGTTTAGATAGATGGGCAGAACTAAATCCAGAAACTCCTGCAATAATATGGGAAAGCAACAATGTTGATGAGCATCACAGAATATTAACATACAAAGAATTACTTTTTAAGGTAAATCAATTTGCACATGTACTTAAAAATAACGGTGCCAAAAAAGGCGATAGAATTTGTATTTACATGCCTATGGTCCCAGAACTGGCCATTGCAGTGTTGGCTTGTGCCCGAATTGGTGCTATACACTCTGTAGTATTTGGTGGTTTTTCAGCACAAAGCATTGCCGATAGAATTAACGATGCACAATGCAACATTGTAGTTACCTCTGACGGAGGTTTTAGGGGTAATAAAGAAATTCTACTAAAAAGTGTAATAGATGATGCTTTGGTGCAGTGTCATTCAGTAAAAAAAGTAATTGTACTCACGCGAACACGAACTCCTATAAGCATGATAAAAGGTCGTGACTGTTGGTGGGAAGACGAAATTAAAAAAGTTGAAACGGCAGGTAATCCCTTTTTTGAAGCAGAGACAATGGATGCCGAAGATGAATTATTTATACTTTATACATCGGGCAGTACTGGCAAACCAAAAGGTGTAGTGCATACTTGTGGCGGATATATGGTTTACACAAATTATACTTTTGTGAATGTTTTTCAATACAAGCAAGGAGATATATTTTTCTGTACGGCTGATGTTGGTTGGATTACAGGACATAGTTATATCATTTATGGCCCTCTATCGGCAGGTGCTACTAGTTTAATGTTCGAGGGAATACCAACCTACCCTGATGCTGGAAGATTTTGGGATGTGGTAGATAAGTTTAACGTTAATATTTTGTACACCGCACCAACAGCCATACGCAGCTTGATGAGTTTTGGCAATGATGTGTTGAAGGACAAAGATTTAAGTTCATTAAAAGTATTGGGTAGCGTAGGAGAACCTATAAACGAGGAGGCTTGGAACTGGTACAACGATAACATTGGAAAAGGAAAATGCCCCATTGTAGATACTTGGTGGCAAACCGAAACAGGTGGAATATTAATTTCAAATCTTGCTGGCATTACTCCACAAAAGGCAGCACATGCTACTTATCCGTTACCGGGCATACAACCTATATTGATAGATGAAAGTGGAAATGTGATAGAGGGTTCAGATGCATCACAACTTAAAAACCCAACAGAATTGGTTAGTGGCAATTTATGTATTAAATATCCTTGGCCATCTATCATACGCACTACTTATGGCGACCATGAGCGTTGCCGAACAACTTATTTTTCAACCTATCCTAACTTGTATTTTACCGGCGATGGCTGTTCACGTGATACTGATGGGAACTATAGAATTACAGGTAGGGTTGATGATGTGCTAAATGTTAGTGGACATAGAATTGGAACCGCAGAGGTTGAGAATGCCATAAATATGCATACTGGAGTTATAGAAAGTGCCATTGTTGGTTTCCCACATGATATAAAGGGACAAGGTATTTATGCCTATATTATTTACAATGGAAATTTAAATGATAAAAAATTAGTTGCAAACGACATAAATCAAACAGTTTCGCGTATAATAGGTGCCATAGCAAAACCTGATAAAATACAATTTGTAAGTGGATTACCTAAAACTAGAAGCGGTAAAATAATGCGAAGAATTTTAAGGAAAATTGCAGAAGGTGAAACCGAGAATTTAGGTGATACCTCCACCCTTCTTGACCCCAATATTGTTGAAGAAATTAAAAATGGAAAGGTGTAAGTTTTGCTTATTATACCTTTACAATTGGATTTTAATGCACTATTTTCGGAAATAATTGTTGCAATGTTGTGTTGCTTAATTATTCTTGTTTTACAATATCTCTAATAATATTAAGATGGTGTTTGGTATGGATGCATAAAAATTGAATGGCATCTTTCTTTTTCAACTTTCCAAAATATGGATGTTCGAAAAATTGGTAACTACTCATCTTATCGAATAAAATTATTTTTTCTTTCACAATTAGTACATGCTTTTGTAAACTCTCCATATCATACGTTTTTGGTTGAACTACCTTAGGAGCTTTGGCTCTTCCGCGCGGAATTTTGCTAAGAGTAAAAACAATAAACTTCGATAAACTAAATTTCCATTTATAATCTTTTGGATTGGAATTAAGTATAGCATCAACAATTCTATTAATAGTAAGAAGGCAATGCTCTATTTGCCAACCAACCGTAGAGCTTGATACTGCTGGATTAGAAATTTCAAACTTTATTATGTGTATTTCGAGTTCCTGTACAATTTGCTGTAGTTGATTCATTTTTATAGAGATTGATGACAATGTAGATTTTTCTTACTGAAATTTCAAATTTAATTTTATTGATTACTTGGTTTTTCCGGTTAGACGTTATTTGTGTGTATGTGAAAGTTTATTCATATTTAATTATTTATTTGCTTTGAATGAGCAGCAAAGCTTTTTCCTAACTTCTACTTACTAAACGATGGTTTCCAATGCGTTTGTAACATCAATACCAAAAAACTTATTTATAAATTGATAAACTAACAATAAAAAAATCTATTGAAACAGTATGTTGGTTAAACTTAAAAAGTAATTGAAGTGCATAAATTTTCAAAGGAACGGCGAAGCCCTCAATGGAGTTAATTTTATAATACTTTTCTGGTTTTGAGTAATTATAGCTTCTGAGAAATTGTAAAAGAATGTATGGTAAATGTTTAACAGCGCATATTAGAAGACTATGTGCAACGTACAATTTTGTTATGAGAACAAACTACGAGGAATAGGGTAAATAAAAATAAAGAAAGAAATGTTTTGTGTTTGCGGAGTCCCAAATATGCTCGAACTGCTGCTTACTGGCTCTTTAATTCCGCACCTGCTCTTTTTTTGAGAATTAAATTATTTATGATAATCATTTAATCTAAATTTTAATAACTCCATCCAAAATGCCTTTTATTTATTTGTATGTTTGTTAGTAAATTAATTTATGTATAATCCTTATAATGCAACGTACATCTCATCCAACTCTGTTGTATCGCAGCGTAATTTGTTCAGTTATAAATAAGTCAACTCTAACCCTGCCACATCACAAAAGCACCGTAAACAATTTAAATTAAATGAAATTAAATGATAAAAAAAATCCTTACGCTTTCAATAATTATTCTGTTTCAGAATTTCTCTTTCTCTCAAAAATTTCATGTAATTGATAGCTTACAAACCCTTTTAAAAACTGCAAAGCAAGATACCAATAGGGTTAAGTTGCTAATTGAAATTAGTGGAGAGTATGCTGCATCAAATGCCACTGAATCATTCAAGTATAATAGTCAATGTCT
>JBEIDK010000117.1:0-10580 GCA_040383485.1 Flavobacteriales bacterium | reverse complement strand
TAATAATATTTTTTCCTGTGACATCTTAATTGTTTTTGAACGTTTATTTTTTGCAATTGCCTTTGCTTTAATTATTGCTGATTTAGCATTTTCTAAGCACCCAACTTTTAATTTAGAACGATTTAAGTTTACCAACTATTTCGGTCAACTTTCATTTGGGCTATATTGCTATCATGGCATAGTACTTACAATAGCAATTAAACTAGCAAACCAATATAATTTAAGTTCAAATTCGGTTTTCGTTTTCTTCATTACACCAATTGTTGTGTTTATTGCAACATTAACTTTGGCGCATTTAAGCTACAAAAAATTTGAATTTCCACTTTTGAGTTGGAAGCGAAATTTTATCTAGGGAACACTTTATTAATTGCTTCTATGCTAGATTGCACTTGAAGTTTTCGGTAAATATTATTGATATGTTTTCTTACAGTTTCGGTACTAATAAATGTATTTTCAGCAATTTCTTTATATCTCAATCCTTTAGAAAGTAGTTTTAAAATTTGCAATTCTCTTTCTGTTAATTTTTCAATTTCTTTACTTGGATTAACAAACGAAAAGAAATCTACAACTTTACGAGCAATATGGCTACTCATAGGTGAGCCACCATTAGTTACCTCTACAATAGATTTCAATAGTTTTTCAGATTGTATTGTCTTGGTTAAGTAACCTGTTGCTCCTGCCTTTAAAGCATTAAAAACGGTTTCCGTATCTTCAAAAGAGGTTGATACTAAAAATTGAGTATTTGGACATATTGGTTTTAGTTCAGTAATACAATCAATCCCAGATTTATTGGGTAAATTTATATCAACTAATACTACATCTGGATTAATCAATGGAATACTAATAATTGCATCTTCTCCCGTAGCAAACATGCCAACTACTTCAAATCCTTTATGGGTTTTAAGCAAGTTGGCAATATTATCACGAATGCTTTTTTCATCCTCAATAATTGCAATTCTTAGTTCTTGTTTCACTTTATCAAAAGTACTATGAGTAAATTATTCCACAATCACACTAAAGTGTTATTTTGTTATCTATTTCAGAAAAATCAACTTCAAAACAAATGGTTGTACCTTCATTTGGTTTCGAACTTATATTATATATTCCCCCAAGAGTTTCAATTCTATGACGCATATTTAACATTCCATTACTTTCTAAACTTCTATTTCTCTCAGTATTAAACCCTCTGCCATTATCAGTAAACTTAGCATATAGTATATTGTTATCAATTTTAATTTCAAGTTTAGCCAAGGTTGCATTTGCATGTTTAATGGTATTTTGTAGTGCCTCTTTTATGGTTAAGAATATATTTCTGTGGGCTTGATTATTGATTTTTTCATCCGGAATATGATCAGGAAAATCAAAAGTAAATCCTATCTCTATTTCTTCAATATATTCAGAACAGTATTCTCTAATTCTAGCAAGCAAGTTGTCAAGGGTTGTGTTATTTGGATTAATAGCCCATATAAGGTCACGCATATTATCTACCAGGCTATACACAGTTTCTGAAATTGTTTTTAAATTCTTACTTAATGTTTCATCTTTATTTTGTTGATATAAAATTTCACTAATAAATTTTATTTTCGTTAAGCCAGAGCCTAACTCGTCATGAATGTCTTTTGCAATTCGTTTTCTTTCTAAGATTTCTGTTTCTTTTATAAGTGCAAATTGTTTTTTATTGTTTTTTAATTTTTCAAATCTAGTATATAAGGCAATAGCAATTACTAATAAGAGAATTGTAATAATAATTACAATTATGGTCAGATTTCTTCGCTGAATTAATAAGGTTTGTTCACTTATTTCATAGTTTTTTACTAATGCTTGTTGTTCTAATATATTTATTTGTTTGTCTTTTTTCTCTGCTTCGTAAACAGCCAATAACTGTTGCATTTTTTCACTAACATTATTATTATAAATTGTATCCTTAATGTTACTGTAAAGTGCATAGTACTTTAGAGCCATATTAGGATTCTTTGTTAGTTTATAATATTCAGCAAAAGCCTTGTAAAGATCCATTTTATTGGTCTTTAGTTCTTTATTTTTGTTAACTAAAATCGTAGCTTCATTCAAATTTTCAATAACACCATTAGTATTATTATTAGCTATTTTATTTTTAGCTAAAGTTATTAGGTAGCTTGATAATTCATTTTTAAATTCATTTTCTCTTGACAATTTAATTGCTCTTGTTAAACAAGTATCTGATGCATAGTAATTGCCTTGCATATGATTATACTGGCTAAGTTGCGATAATATTTGAGTCATTTGGTAAGCATCATTTATTTCTTTGGCCACTTTATAACCTTTATTTGAAAATAATTTTGCATTTTTAATATCATTAATTCCAAATATATATTTGAATAAATACGAAATATATTTGATAGATTATATTTAAAACCTCCTTTAGTAGCTATATCAAATGATTTTTTAATATAAATTAAGGCACTGTTATAGTTTTTTATACTTATGTTATTTTCGGCTATATTTGATAATGTCAACATATATCCTCGTTGGTCATTTTCAGCTTCCAGAATTGGTAAACTTTTAAGTAAATATTCCAGTCCAGTTTTATAATCACCGAAATCGGTATAAATACTACTTAGATTGACATAAGAGTAGGCAATACCTCCTTTGAAGTTAACTTTAGTTCTTATTTTTAGGGCTAAATTATGGTAGTATATTGCAGAGTCATAATTGCCTTTGTTTTTGTAGATTACTCCCAGGTTATTATAACTGTCACCCATGCCTTTCTCATCATTTATTTCCTTCCTTACTTTGAGTGACTTGTAATAATAGTACAGTGCTTTTTTGGGAGGACCAATGTCGCTATAAACATTTCCTAAATTGCTATATACCGTTGCCAGGCCCTTGGTATTATTTACTTGAATGTAGTCTTTTGCAGCTAATTGGTAGTACTCTATTGATTTTTTAGGATTGTTTTGTAAAATTCGAATCTTTCCAAGTGTATTAAAAGCAGCTGAACGACCTTTAATAAAATTTAATTTTGTAGAAAGTTTAATGATTATTTTACAAATACTATCGGATGTAGATAGATTTATATTGCTCTCTTCCCAAGCTAATTTGATAAGGGTATTTATTTTTGAAGTATCATCAATTTGTTTATTCGCAGATTGCCTTAAACTATCTGTAAGGCTTATTTGTCCAAATGTTATTTTTCCCCAAACAAGAAAAAATATAGGTAATAAAAGGTATTGTTTATTTTTCAAGCCAAATCATTTATTGCTCAAATGTAAATAATATTATTAGGAAAATACGTTAGAGATTTTGGACTACAAAATGGTAAATACCTAATTTAAATAGAAAAATAATGAATAGAAAATATTATTGTATAAAATAAATCAAGGGATTTTTATTTGAAAATTTACAAGACTATTACAGGAAAGAACAAAAAACCCTTCTAGTAATAGAAGGGTTTTTTGCACCTAAAACCTATGAAACTATGAAAACTTTCTTATTTTTATTTATGAGTTTTTTCAGAAGAAACTGTAAGTTTACTTCTACCTCTACGACGACGAGCCGCTAAAATTCTACGTCCGTTTGCTGACGCCATTCTTTCTCTGAAACCATGTTTGTTTCTTCTTTTACGCTGTGATGGTTGGAATGTCCTTTTCATTTCTTTTTATTTCGGTTGCAAATGTACTAAGCTTTTTTAATAATCAAAATTTTTTTTAACGATTAGAGATATTATCAACCATTAGATGTTGATATTAGAACTAAAAGAGGAGTTCTCTAAACTCGTAAAAACCTTTAGTATTAATAATTTTTTCTGCAGCAATAACTGCTCCTAAAGCGAATCCGTCTCTATTAATTGCTTTATGTTCAATGGTAATGGTGTCTTCTTTCGAAAAGTAGGTAACCAAATGTGTTCCAGGCACATCATCTAATCTTAGTGCATTAATATCAATTTTATCATTAAAACTTTTAGTAACTAATTCATTAAGAATACTTTTCTGATTAATTCCTAATGTATTGATAGCGTTTTTGTTCTTTAGTTTATTTAAAATATCATTTGCTATGGTTATTGCAGTCCCACTTGGAGCATCTATTTTTTGTGTATGATGTATTTCTTCTATTTGAACATCATATTGTGAATCATTGACGAAATTGTTCATCAGTTCCGCTAGTTGTTTGTTTAATTTAAAAAACAGATTGGCGCCCAAACTAAAATTTGAGGCCCAAACGAAAGACAGATTATTTGAAAGTACTTCATTCTTTATCTCATTCAAATTATCTAACCAAGCTGTTGTTCCAACTACAATTGGTATTTGTGCTTTTAAACATGTTTTAATATTATTGTAAACACTATCTGGATTAGTAAACTCAATGGCAACCTCACATTCCTGTAGTTTCTCAATTGATAGTTCTTCTAAATTTTGGTGGTCTATCTTCAAGATTATCTGGTGTCCTCTTTTCAGAGCAATGCTTTCAATTGCTTTTCCCATTTTCCCATAGCCAATAATTGCTATTTTCATATTTTATCTGCTAAGTATTTTAAATTCTGTTCTCCGGTTTAACTGCCTTCCTGCATCGGTATCATTTGGTGCTAAGGGCTCACTAAATCCATAACCTTTACTTTCAAGCCTTTTTGAGTCAACACCATGCGATACTAAATATTCAACCACAGAACCACTTCTTTTTTCACTCAAGTCTAGATTGTACTTTTCAGTTCCTTTGTTATCCGTATGAGAAGATAGTTCTATTCGCATGCTCGGAATATCATTTAATAATTTAATCAATAAATTTAACTCAGCTTGAGATTCTTTTCTAAGAGTAGATTTATTAAAATCATAAAACACGTTTTTAAGAATAATTTTACTTCCAACGGCAATGTTTTTTAATGGAATATCAATAACTAATTCCTGAAAATTGTTTGTTGCTGGGATTTCAAAATTTTCAGAATGGAATAAATAATTGTCATTTTTAATTGCTATACCATAATTTTTACCAGAAGGCAATGTCACTAAATACTTTCCTGTTTTACTATTTGATTTAAATACAGCTATTTCTTCACCAGTAGAGTTGTCAGTAAGTGAAATGGTGCATTCAATAGGAGTTTTTGTAACTGCATCAAATGTGATACCTTTCAAAATTGTAATAGATGAATTTTTTATTTCAACATTTGCTGTTATTAATGATGATGTTTCGCTAACTGGAGCTGTTAAGCAAGCAATTAAGTTATCTTCTACGCTGAGGCCGGGATTTTTTTCTATACCTAAAAAGGTAATCATATATAAATCTCTCTTCCCATACCCATTGCTCTCAACTGAAGTATAATAGGCATGTTTACCATTAGCAGCCATTACAAAGTTAATATCATCGTCTCCTTTGTTTATAGGATAACCTATATTTATTGGTTCATTCCAAATTCCTAAGGAATCCTGCTCACTTTTAAAAATATCAAATCCGCCAATTGTGTTATGCCCTTTACTACTGAAATACATGGTTTTCCCATCAGGCATCATAAACACAGATTCTTCGTCATACATTGTGTTTATTTTAGAGCCAACATTAAATGCCTCATTTCCCCATTTCCCTTTTTTATCCTTTTTTACATAATATATATCTCCACCGCCTAATCCACCTTCCCTATAACTAACGAAATATAGCTTATTTCCGTCAAAAGTATAAGATGCTGACGATTCATGTGCTTTTGAGTTTATAGGACTAGGCAGTTTTTCGGGTTTGCTCCAATTTTCGCCATTTAAGCGCGACTCCCATAAATTACCTTCACCATTATTATCAATATATACAATTAGTTTTTGACCGTCAGGACTTAAAGAAACAGTGGCATCATGCCCTGGTGTATTTATTGGAGGACCAAGATTTGTTGGAGTTTCCCATTTGTCGTCTAACTTATAGCTTCTATAAATATCTTCATAATACTCATCAATATATGTATCCATACCACCACCAGTTGTAGTTGGCCTTCTACTTGTAAATAGCATCATATCATCATCTGCAGAAATTACGGGAGAATAATCTACAAAAGGACTATTAATTAGTGAACCTAAATTGTCGATAAAAATTCTGTTAGATTTTTGAGAAATAACTTTTCCTTTTTCACATTCTTGAATCCTTTTCATAACATCAGCATAAGCCTGTTTTTTTTCTTTGGATTCTTTTTTAAGTAAAAGAAAGTCTTGATATATTCTATATTCTTCTAAAGCCTTGTCCCAGTCCATATTTAAATGCAAGCATGTACCAATTAGAAAATGTATGTCTTCAAAATTTTTCGAATCCATTTCTAATGTTTTTTTAAAGTAAGCTAATGCACGGTCTTTATAATCAGATTTCAAATAACATAATCCTATATCATATTTTGTTTCGGCGTGAGTTGGGTCTATACTATCAGCAGATATATAGTAATTTAAGGCTTTCGTAAAATTTTGTGTTGATAAAAGTGAGTTGCCTTGTTCCATTTTATCTTTATAAATCTTTGACTGAGAGAATGCATCAATGTTTAAGATAAATATAGCTGTAAAAATTAAACTAATTAGAAACTTCATTATTCTTAATTTTATTTTTTTATTAATTTGCATTCACTTAGGTAAGCTTTTGCTGCTGCACTGCCCAATTCTGCTGCTTTATTCCAATCTTCGCAAGCTCCATAATCATCTCTTAGCATTTCCTTTGCATTTCCCCTATTTAAAAATGCATTTGCATTTGTATTGTCGAGTTTTATTGCTCTTGATGAGGCGTCAACACAACCATTGTAGTTACCTAATTTAAATTCAGAAGCAGCCAGGTTAACTAGCGCGAAACTATAGTCATTTTTTATTTTCAATGTTTCTTTAAAATCAATTGATGCAGAAATAAAATCTCCCATATCAAACTTTACGCTACCTCTATTATTAATGGCTATGTAATAGTCTTTTTTGAGTTTTATTGCTTCATCGTAAGCTTGAATTGCTCCTTTTTTATCACCAATTTTTCTTTTGGCACTTCCCAAATTATTGTAGGTAAAAGGCATATTACCATTGATACTTATCGCTTTTTCATAATCTTCTATTGCTGCTTTTTCATCTTTATTATGCAGTTTTATGGCTGCACGGTCATTATAGGCATAGGCATAGTCTGGCTTAATCTCAATTGCTTTATTAAATGCAAGAAAAGCTCCATCATAGTCTTTATTCATGTATTTTGCAACGCCTAAATAGTAAAAATATTCAGCCTTATTTGAGTTTATTTTGATACAATTTTCAATAACAGGCAAAGCATCCGATATTTTTTCCATATTTATTAAACATTGTGCCTTGCCATACATTGCGTTTTCATTAATAGTGTTTAGTTCTATTGCCTTATTAAAATCGGCTAAAGCACTTACAAAATCATTGTTCTCGAATTTTATTGCTCCCCTATTACTGTAGGCTTTATCAAAATTTGGTTTAATAATTATTGCCTTGTTAAAATAGTCGATGGCTTCCAAATTTTTTTTTTCTTTTAAACTCTCAACACCTAAGTTGTATAATTTTTCAGCATCATGGTTTTCAATGCTTACAACCTTCACTGTATCTTGAGCAAATGCAATGGTAAATGTTATAAAAATAGTTAAAGTAAAAAATATTAATTTCATAAAGTAATTCTAAAATATGAGGTACTAAGTAACTAAAAAATAAGTAATGTTTAAGTTAAAATAAAGTTTTTTTGAATACTTCAAAGCTGAGTATTCATATATAAAATTACATTTGTGAGAAATATATCAGATGAATTTTAATGAATTTGGCTTCGAACCATCAATAGTTGAAAGTTTAGATTGGATGGGTTTTTCAAATGCTACTCCAATTCAAGAAAAGGCAATTCCTATAATTTTAAATGGCCACGATTTAATTGGCTGCGCCCAAACAGGTACGGGTAAAACAGCGGCCTTTGTTTTGCCTATGATTGACATTTTATTAAAAAAACCAGAATCAAGCGGCATAAAGGCATTAATAGTTGTGCCTACCAGAGAGTTGGCAACTCAAATAGAAAATAATATTTCTGGATTTATTTATTTTTCAAATTTATCATGTATTGCGGTTTATGGGGGAGGCGATGGAATAAATTATGAGAAAGAACGAAAAGCGCTCGTAACTGGAGCAGACATTGTAATTGCAACTCCAGGTAGACTTATATCTCACATAAATATGAATTATGTAAAATTTGATAAGCTGCAATTTCTAATTCTGGATGAAGCCGATAGGATGCTTGATATGGGATTTAGTGATGACTTGTTAAAGATTGTAAGGGAATTACCTAAGAAACGACAGACCCTAATGTTTTCAGCTACCATGCCTGATAAAATTAGAAAACTTGCATTAAACATATTATCAAATCCAGAACGTGTTGATATTTCGATTTCAAAGCCAGCTAGCGGCATTGTGCAAAGTGTTTATTTATGTAATGATGATCAAAAGCTGCCATTAGTTTATGACATTCTTTCAAAGCAAAACTTTACATCTGTATTGATTTTTGGTTCAACCAAATTATCGGTAAAAAATATTGGTAAGGAATTGGTTAGAAAAGGCCTAAACGCTAAGATTATTTCTTCTGATTTAGAGCAATCTGAAAGAGAATCTGTATTAGCAAGTTTTAGAAGTAAAAGAACTACAATATTAGTAGCCACCGATGTACTTAGCCGAGGAATAGACATAGATTCAATAGAGTTAGTAATCAATTTTGACGTACCACCAGACCCAGAAGACTATGTGCATAGAGTAGGCAGAACTGCAAGAGCACAAACAAAAGGAGAGGCAGTAACAATAGTGAATGAAAAAGACTTTTATAAGTTAGTTGGAATTGAAAGAATGATAGAAAGTGAAATTCCCAAAAAGCAATTACCAGAATATCTTGGCCCAACGCCTCAGTTTACTCTGGATGGTTCTAATAAAATGAAAAACAGAAGAAAAAAGTTTAAATCAAATAGTAAGCCATAATACAGTAAATAACAATTAATGAAATTTTCTGATGTAATTGGACATAATGGTCTAAAGAAGAAACTCTTAGCAAATGTTAATGCTGGCAGAATAAGTCATGCGCAGCTTTTTATTGGAGCACAAGGTTACGGAACACTTCCAATTGCTCTTGCATATGCTCAGTTTTTAGGTTGCACAAACAAGCAAGAGTCCGATAGTTGTGGCGAGTGTAATTCATGCAAGAAACATCAGAAAATGATACATCCAGATGTTCATTTTGTTTTTCCTGTTAATACAAATGAATTGCATAAAGAAAAACCACTTAGTAATGATTATTTACCTGAGTTTAGAACTTTTATTCATAAGAATCCCTATCAAAGCCTTTTTGATTGGATGAGTTTTAATGATATTTCACAAAAGCAAGGTATCATTGGAGTTGAAGAGGCAAATGAAATCATTAAGAAATTATCTCTTCGCTCATATGAAGCAGAATATAAAATAATGATTATTTGGATGCCAGAGAAAATGCATAATAGCGCGGCAAATAAAATTTTAAAAATTCTTGAAGAACCTGAAGGCAAAACATTATTTATATTAGTATCTGAGAACCCAGATGAACTTTTACCCACCATTATTTCTAGAACCCAATTAATTAAAGTTCCAAGATTTTCTGAAACTGAAATTGAATTTGGATTGATAAATAGCTTTCATTTGCCAGCAGTTAAAGCCAAAGAAATAGCCTATCTTTCTGATGGTAACTATAACTTTTCAATACAACAAACAGAGTTGATAGAAGAGGAGTTTTCCAATTTTGAGTTCTATAAACTTTGGATGAGAAACTGTTATACCCAAAAAATAAAAGAAATTGTTAGTTTGGTTGAAGAGGTTGCATCCATTGGAAGAGAAAGGCAGAAAAACTTTTTACAATTTACCTTACAAAATATCAGAAATAATTTTGCAATGACAAGCGGAGCATTAAGTACGGTAAAATTATCAGAAGTTGAATTAGAGTTTGCAAAGAAATTTCATGAATTTATTCATGCTAATAACACTGCTAGAATTTTTGATGATTTGAATAAAGCATATTCAGATATTGAACGAAATGTAAATTCAAAAATGGTTTTTTTAGATATAAGTTTAAGGCTATGTGGGCATCTTAAAATTCCAAAGCAATAAATACCAATACTACTAATAATTTGAAATATTTATACATCATATTATTACAAATTTTAATTAGCATTCAACTCTTCTCTCAAGATATTGTCGGTGTTCCTTCAATTAAGAATTATCCTCCAAAAGAAATTAATGCAGGTTCTGATAATTGGGCAATAGCGCAAGATAAGCGAGGAATTATGTATTTTGGCAATTCACAAGGACTAATACAATACAATGGTTATAGCTGGGAGCTTCTGCCTAATTCAGATAATACAGCAATACGTTCAATTGCAATTTCTCATAATAATCTTATTTATTCTGGTGGTTTAGGTGAAATTGGTTATTACTTTCCAAACAAAGTTGGTGAGCTGTATTACATTTCACTTTTGCCAAAAATACCATTAAAGCATAGAGAGTTTGGCGATGTTTGGAAAACGTATACCACAAAAAATAAAGTAATATTTTTAACTAATGAAAAAATTTTTATTTATGAAAATAATAAAATTTCAGTTATAG
>JBEIDK010000116.1:0-10613 GCA_040383485.1 Flavobacteriales bacterium | reverse complement strand
GTTTGAGAATATAAAAATGGCAACAAGAAGTTATAAGTAATATGTAAATTTGTTGATGAATTAATTAGAGAATTTAACATGGAACTTACAATTAAAACAAAGAATAAAGAACAAGACATTTATGTTAATGCATTCATAAAGTCATTAAAAGAACTTGGAGTTTCTGTTGAAAAGAATAAAAAGAATAAAACTAATAATGGAGTCAAGGCAGTAGAGATTTTAAAAAAACTATCCACAAAGAAAGCTTTTCATTCTATTTCTGATCCAATTGAATGGCAGAAAAACATGAGAGAAGATAGAAAATTACAATAATGATTCTGGTAGATAGCAACATAATAATTTACGCAGCCAAAGATGAAAATGCCTTTCTTCACAAATTATTTTTGAATGAAGATTTAGCAGTATCAATTATTACAAAAATTGAAGTATTAGGATATCGTTTATTAAAGTTAAATGAAAAAAGTATGCTTGAGAAACTATTCAAATCATTAGAGGTTTTACCACTTGGTACTAGTTGCGCTAATAAGGCAAACTATTTAATAGGAAACTATAATTTATCTCATGGTGATTCAATAATAGCAGCAACCGCTTTGGAATATGAACTGAAATTAGTAACAAGAAATACCAAAGATTTTGAAAAAGTAAAATCAATTAAATTATTAAATCCTTTCAAGATATAAATTTTTAATCTCACATAGACTATGAAATTCACATTAAAAATATGGCGTCAAAAGAACGCAAATGATGCAGGAAAATTTGTTGATTACCAAATAGACAACATCAGTGCAGATACCTCATTCTTAGAAATGATGGATATTTTAAATGATCAATTGGTTCGTAAGAATGATGTGCCAGTGGTTTTCGACCATGATTGTCGCGAAGGTATTTGTGGAATGTGCAGCATGTATATTAGTGGCCGCGCTCATGGACCTAAAAGCTTAACTACTACTTGTCAATTATATATGCGTAATTTTTCAGATGGCGAAACTATCACCATTGAACCTTTCCGCGCTGCACCTTTCCCTGTTATTCGTGACGTAGCTGTTGACCGTGGTGCTTTTGATAGAATCATTCAAGCAGGTGGTTATATTTCTGTAAATACTGGTCAAGCCCAAGATGCGAATGCAATTCCTATTAACAAGGAAAATGCAGACTTATCAATGGACGCTGCGGCTTGTATTGGCTGCGGTGCATGCGTAGCAGCATGTAAGAATGCGAGTGCAATGTTATTTGTTAGTGCTAAAGTAAGTCAATTTGCGTTATTACCTCAAGGTCAATTAGAAAGAAAAGAACGTGCAATTGCAATGGTAAACCAAATGGAAGAAGAAGGTTTTGGATCATGTACCAATACAGGAGCTTGTGAGGCAGAATGTCCTAAAGGAATTTCAATAAGCAATATAGCAAGACTCAATAGAGAATACTTAGGTGCTTCATTGAGTAAATAAAGTATAAATAATTATTTATTAATAAGCCTCGCTTTTTGCGGGGCTTTTTCATTATTTATTGATTATCAAATAAATTATAAAGATTAAATTATTGGATATAAAATTTTGAAATTCAAAATAATTTATATATTGCGTTAGATTTTATTGTTTAATATTATCATTAATTATTATGGCTACAACTAAGAAAAATCTCAAATCTTCTGCAAAGAAGGAATCTAAAAAAAGCAGTAAAAAACCTATTGCTAAAACTTCAGCTAAAAAAGTAGTTGCTAAAACCCCAGCAAAAAAGGCAGTTATAAAACCAAAAGCTAATGTAAAAAAAGCAGTAGCTAAAAAAGTAGCAACTAAGCCGGCTATAAATAAGCCAATTTCAAAAGTAGCCAAGCCCTCTAATAAATTGGTAAAGTCTAAAACCAATCCAAAATCAGCTACAAAAAAAACAGTAACTCAGAATAAAAAAACTAAAGAAGTTGTAAAGAAGGCAAAGCCAGTATTAAAAAAAGTTCAGCCAAAACCAATCAAAAAAGCTACAGTAAAAAAAGTTAGTTCAAACAAAAGCGTACCTGCTAAAAAGAAAGCTGCGAATAAAAAAGTTGTTATTGCTAAAAAAGCTGTAGCCA
Source organism: Flavobacteriales bacterium (assembly GCA_040383485.1). Taxonomy (GTDB): domain Bacteria; phylum Bacteroidota; class Bacteroidia; order UBA4408; family UBA4408; genus JBEIDK01. Next base: position 8,548 of record JBEIDK010000116.1, on the reverse strand, counting down.
AAAAAGTAGTCGCGAAAAAAGGACAATCCAAAAAAGCTGTTGCTAAAAAAGTAGTTTCAGTCAAGAAGGCTGCACCAAAAGCAAAAACGATTAAAAAAACTAATGTAAAACCTATTGTTAAGGCAACATTAAAGTCTAAAGTAAAAGCTGTTGTAAAACCAATTGCTAAGTCTACTCCTAAGAGTATTACAAAAATTGCTAAAAAAACTGTTGTACTTACTAAACCAAAGGCAGATATTAAAAAGGTAACCCCAGTAGTGAATAAGGTTATAGAGAAAGCTTCAAAAACTATTCTTGCTCCTGTTAAAATAGAACAAACAAAAGCTATTATTAAAACTAAAGAAGCCAGAAAACCTTCAACACCAAAAGCCCCAACGCATAATTATGTGAAGTTTGAAATGGAATTTCCAATGCATGCTTCACGACATAGCATTTTTAATTTCGTTACTGATGCTAGCGCAATGTCGGCGTGGTTTGCAGAAAATGTAAATTTAATAAACGAAGAATATGTTTTTTATTGGGATGGATCACCTCAAACAGCAAAGGTTGTTTTATGGAAAGAATCTCAAACAGTAAGATATCATTGGAAACATGAGCCAGATGGTACCTATTTTGAATTTAATATTATTGAAGACGAATTAACTTCCGACTTAGCATTGGTTGTAACAGACTTTGCAGAAGATGCCAGTTCAGTTGATGCTGCGAAACGTTTATGGCAAAGCCAAATTGCAGATTTACACCACGCAATAGGCGGTTAGTATTTATATAATGATAAGAAATATTATTTCGATTATTCTATCAGTTATTGTTGCGGTAATTGTATTTATTATCAATGAACATTTTCTGCACCAACAATTTCCCTTGTCTCCAAAACTTGATTTAAACAATAATGAGAGCTTGGCTTTATTTATTGAAATGATGCCAATTTCTGCATTCATTATGGTTTATGCTGGATGGGTCATTGGTTCTATCTTAGCTGGAACAACAATAAAATTTGTTTCAAATGAGAATAATATTCGAAATCCTATTATCTCAGGAATTATTCTAACACTTTTTGGAGCTTATAACTTTTACTTAGTTCCTCATCCCCTTTGGTTTGTAATAATTAGTGTAATAAGTTTTATTCCATGTGTTTTATTAGGATATGGATTCTTTAAGATTAAATCGAATTGAAATCAATCTTATTTTCAAATTTAGCCTTTCCATAATTGGTTTGTGGTGCTTTAATCATTTAATTTTAAAACCTATTTAGGATTAAAAAAAACATGTTATTGAAACATATAAATTAGATAAGAATTATTCAAGAAATTAATCAAAAAAAATACTATTTTAGCCCCATTCTTTTATACAGATTCAATTTACTATATGAATAAATTATCCTCTTGTTTTTCACTTCTTATAATTATCATATTTGTAGGCTGTGCACCAACAAGGTATGTAAAACCACTTAAGAAAGGTGAAGACCGTTGGGGTGCCAGTCTTGGTGGCCCATTAATAAAATATGGCAATGCTGTAATCCCTGTTCCTTTTACCACAGTTACATACGCTAAAGCATATAGCGATAGCTTAACATGGTTTGTTGGCTTACATACAACTTCTGCCCTATTTAATAATTTTCAAACGGAAGTTGGGTTTTGCTATAGTTTATATCAAAACAACAAAATGAGGTTGTTTAAAGACTCGGTAAATTTCGGATTAAGCATTACTCCTGTCGCCAATTTTGGAGTTCATGTAAATGGTATGAGAAATATACTTACTCAAAAATATACCATTAATAATCCAGGTACGACTTTTTTTTCAGGCTTTAAAATATGGCCTCAAATAGATATTAATGCTCATATTTCATATGGCAAAAATGATAAAAACTTTTTTTACTTAGGATTATGTAATTGGTTTGATGTAAATAGACCTTTTGGCTTTGATAATAAGAAAAACCCTTCATTCTTTTATGTTTCTCCTCAAGTTGGTAATACTTGGAATGATAAAAAAGGACTATGGAGTTTCACTATGGAAGCAAAATACTTGGTGCCATATATCAGCAATCAAAATAAAGTGGTAGATTATATAAGGCCAGGTAAAACGGGAGCAATTGGGTTGTTTTTTGGAATTACCAAGAAGATTGTACGTCCTGATTATGATGACAATTAATTTTCTACATATCATTTAAAAGCTGAATAATTTATTTCATAACAAAGTAGTTTGGATTACTGGTGCATCATCAGGTATAGGCGAAGCTTTGGTTGGTGAATTTGCCAAGAAAGGTTGTAAAATTGTGCTTTCTTCCAGAAGACAAGATGCATTAGAAATAGTAGCAAAAAAACTACAGTTAAATAAAGATTCATTTTATATTTTACCCATTGATTTGGAGAAAAATACTGATTCAGATTTATGGGTTAATAGCGTAATAGCAAGGTTCGGTAGAATCGACTATTTAATTAATAATGGTGGCTTTAGTCAAAGAAGTTTGGCTATTGATACTCCTCTAGAAATAGACAGAAAAATATTTGAGGTAGATTATTTTTCATATGTTGCCTTAACAAAATCGGTTTTACCACATTTTATAAAACAGAAAAGTGGAAGTATAACAGTAATAAGTAGCATTGCTGGTAAATTTGGTTTTTATCAACGTAGTGCATATAGTGCGGCAAAACATGCGCTTCATGGTTTTTTTGAAACTTTAAGATTAGAAATAGAAAACAACGGGATTAGTGTATTAATTGTTTGTCCCGGAAAAATAAAAACTAATGTATCAAACAATGCAATACTTTCTGATGGTAGCAATCATAATATAATTGATGCTAGTCATATAAATGCTATGACTGCAGAAGAATGTGCAGAAAAAATAATAAATGCACTTAGCGCAGGTAAAGAAGAAATTTTTGTTGGCAGAAGCGAGTTATTAATGGTGAAAATAAAAAGATTTTTTCCGAGTATTTTCTCCTTTTTAGTAAGAAGAGTAAAGAGAGATTAGACAAATACTGGCTTTCTTAAAAAACATTTCATTTTATACAAAGCCAATTAATATAAACTCATACTAAATTTTAAACTTTTGTTCAGAGATTTCATTCAACCCAGATTACTCGTTAGGGGTTCTTAGTGAAGCGCCAAAGCCCTATAAAATATGAACTTTACGAATAAATCATATTGAATATATGATTAATGAGAAAAAGTTGTTTATTTCATATTTTGAAGGTGTCTTGCGTTGTAATAGAATTTCAAATGCCTAATCTGGGTTCAACAAATTTTTCTACAATAATTAGTCGATTCATATATAAGTTTGCTGTAATATTAATTTATCAATAATTTAATAATTATATTAACCGAATGTTTGGAAAAATATTAGCTTTTACATTATTGTTAGCCACAGGTAGTCTTGGTCAGAGCCTGAATTTTTATTATGGCAATTTGCATTCTCACAGTTCTTACTCAGATGGGAATAAAGATAGTGCCACTTCATTTATGACAACACCAATACAAGATTTTATGTATGCAAAACTTTCTTTGCATACAGACTTTTATGGCATTTCAGAACACAACCATAGCAGTGCAGGAAGTAGAGGTACTTATTATTTTGATAAAGGACTGGATGATGCAGACTCAGCAACTATTGACGGTTCATTTGTAGCCCTATACGGCATGGAATGGGGCGTAATTTCAAGCGGAGGACATGTTTTGTTGTATGGTTTCGATTCATTATGCGGCTGGGATTTTAATAATGAAATTCACATTGACGAAGCTAATTATACTAAACTTTGGAAAACAATTAATCGTAAAAAAAACACCTTTGCATATTTAGCACATCCGCAAAGTAACGATTATGATAATATATTAAACCTGCCAGTTAAAACATTTGCAGACAGCGCAATTGTTGGAATGGCTATGAGAAGTGGTCCTGCATTTTCAACCAATAATACGTATTCTAATCCTGCTACTTCTACATATTTATCAAGGTATAACGATGCCTTAAAGCAAGGATATCACGTTGGTCCGGGCTTAGACCATGATACACATAACTCAGTATTTGACAGACAAAGTGATGGCAGATTAGTAATAATGGCTCCTATATTAAATAGGGCCGAACTCATAGAGGGGATGCGTCAGATGAGGTTTTATTCATCGGATGATTGGAATACTCATGTAAATTTTGTAGTTAATAATTTACCAATGGGTAGCATTATAAAAAATGCAGGTAACCCAACCATCAATGTCTCAGTAAACGACCTTGATGGAGAATTAATAAATTCGATTGCAATTTATTATGGAGTTCCTGGCAGTGGTATTGCGCCAACATTGCTAAACTCCATATCAAATAGTGGCAATTTAAGTTATACTCATCAAATTAATAATGGTAGCAATTACTACTACTACTTATATATTGTTGAGGCCGATGGCGATAAAATATGGACATCACCAATTTGGTATGAACGAAATGATAGCAGTATTGTACAAATTCCAATTGCCAATTTTATGAATACTACAAAGGCTTGCGCGAATTATAATTATACGTTGCAAGATAGTTCACTAAATAATCCAAACTCTTGGTGGTGGACAATTCAAGGAGGCTATCCTTCAAACTCTTCCCTTCAAAATCCGGAAATAAAATTTTCATCGCCAGGCAACTATATAGTTTCACTTACAGTTTCAAATCAAGCAGGAGTTAGTAACACAATCACAAAAACAATCACTGTGTTGCCACCCCCTACCCTGACTGTTAATGGTAATATGTCTATTTGTAAAGGTAGTAACACACAAATCAATTTAAGTGGTGCATTAAACTATTTATGGAATACAGGAAGCACAGATTCATCATTAGTGTTGCAACCAAATACAACAACAAAATATACCGTAAAAGGTACAGATAGTTATTGCTATGATACGTTACAATTTACCATATATGTTTCTCAGGTTTTAACTACTCCAGTAATTTATAGGCAAATGGATAGTGATACTTTATATTCAAGTAATCTTTACGGAAATCAATGGTATAATAATTCTACAATTATTTCGGGTGCCAACCAGAACTATTTAGTACCAGCACAAGCAGGTCTTTACAGGGTCAATTATTCAGATACTCTAGGGTGCGTATCTGAATTTTCACCTTACTTTAGCTTCTTATCATACAGTAGCATTGATGAGTTGGACGCTACATCATACATTAGTTTTTATCCTAACCCAACAAGCGATTACATAAACATTAAGTCATTTATAAAAAGTAATAAACTTGAATTGAATCTTTTTGACGCACAGGGAAAAATAATATTAAACGAAAATTTTGAAAACATTACACCTGAGAAGAATTTTTTAATTGACTTAAGAGAACTTGACAAAGGCGTTTACCTGTTAAAAGCAAACTTCAGCGGAAAATATATTACACATAAAATTAAACTGGAATAGTTTAAAACCATGAAGGTATTTTAGATTTCAACAATCGTTAATTAATAACTATTTGTTAAGTGTTTTTTTAATCATCTATAAAAGCATAAGTTTGAAAGGTTACTTTTAAATACCAAAATGGATTATGGATTTAGAATTCAATAAGAATGAGGACAGTATTAGGCTAATGGTTTCTGCAATGGAACGAAAGCTTGAAAAAGTTTATTTAGGTGGAGGAGAAAAAAGGATTGAGAAATTGCATTCAGAAGGCAAAATGACTGCGCGTGAGCGTATTTCATATTTACTTGACGAGGATAAGCCGCAGATAGAAATTGCAGCTTTTGCTGGCGATGAAATGTATGCTGAACATGGAGGTTGCCCTAGTGGAGGTGTTGTAGTTGTAATGGGCTACATTAAAAAAAAGCAATGTATTGTGGTTGCCAATGATGCCACTGTTAAAGCTGGTGCATGGTTTCCAATTACTGGTAAGAAAAACTTACGTGCTCAGGAAATATCTATCGAAAATAAATTACCTATTGTTTATTTAGTAGACAGTGCAGGTGTTTATTTACCAATGCAAGATGAAATTTTTCCAGATAAGGAACACTTTGGTAGAATTTTCAGAAACAATGCAATTATGAGTAGCATGGGTATTATTCAAATTGCTGCTATAATGGGAAGTTGTGTTGCAGGTGGCGCCTACTTACCAATTATGAGCGATGAAGCCATGATTGTAGATAAAACGGGAAGTATTTTTCTTGCCGGATCATATTTAGTTAAAGCAGCAATTGGCGAAACAATTGATAATGAAACATTGGGTGGAGCTACTACACAATGCGAAATTTCAGGCGTTACAGACAATAAATGTAAAGACGATAAAGATGCTTTAAATAGAATCAAGAATATTTTTGATAAAATGGGTGCATTTGACAAAGCTGGCTTTGACCGTGCTGAATCAAAAAAACCGAAGCTTGACGAAAATGATATATTAGGTATTTTGCCTGTAAAAAGAGATGCTCAATATGATATGCGTGACATTATTCATCGATTGGTAGATAACTCAGAGTTTGATGAATATAAAGATGCATACGGACAAAGCATTATTTGCGGTACTGCCCGAATTGATGGCTGGGCAGTAGGCATTGTAGCTAATCAACGTAAAGTTGTAAAAAGTAAAAAAGGCGAAATGCAATTTGGTGGTGTAATTTATAGTGATAGCGCTGATAAGGCTGCTAGATTTATTATGAATTGCAATCAACGAAAAATTCCATTGGTTTTTTTACAAGACGTTACAGGATTTATGGTTGGCAGCCGCAGTGAACAAGGCGGCATCATTAAAGATGGCGCCAAAATGGTAAATGCAATGAGCAACTCAGTAGTTCCAAAATTTACAATAATTGTAGGTAACAGTTATGGTGCTGGTAATTACGCTATGTGCGGCAAAGCTTATGACCCTCGTTTAATTGTTGCTTGGCCAACAGCTCAAATAGCTGTAATGGGCGGTGCACAAGCTGCAAAAGTACTTTTACAAATTCAAGTAGCATCTTTAAAATCGCAAGGTAAAGTAATCACTCCTGAAGATGAAAAAGAATTGTTAGATAAAATAACTGACCGCTACAACACACAGCTTAGCCCCTATTATGCAGCTTCAAGAATTTGGGTTGATGCAATAATAAATCCTTTAGACACCAGGAAATGGATCAGTATGGGCATTGAAGCAGCAAATCATAAGCCAAGCAAAAAAAGATATAATGTTGGTGTAATTCAAACTTAGTTTTAAAATGCATTCTGTTATTTAATTTCAACAATAATTGAAAAAAATACTTTTGACATATTTTTTATTTCTTGCTTCAATTGTTTGCTTATCAAAAACAATTAAAGTAGATGGTTATTTAATAAAAAAAACTTCAAAAGAAAAGATATCTACTAAAGTATTCATTCCAATTTCAGATGAAGGAGTTATTCAATTTCACATACTTCAGTGGGGTTTTAAAGCAATTGATCCTTTCACTGCAGCCGATATTAGATACTACCCTGCTGATATATTAGAATATGGTTTTGAATATGAAAAAGTTAATTATTGCTTCTATTCCATAAGCAATATTTTTAGTTTAGACAATGGACGTTCTAAATTTCAAGATAGAAAATTTGTATTTATTAAAATTGAAATTAAGGGTACTTGTAAATTATTTACTTGTTATAAACTAAATGGTTTATCGAGTGATTTAAGTGGCGTTCTAGGTATTTATGATAAAATAAGTTGTTTAAAAGCTATTGATAAACCTTGGTTTATTTTTGAAAGCTACAATTTTAAAAAAGATGTTGCTGATTACTTTAAAGATTATCCAGCATTGGCAGCTAAAATAAGTTCGGGCGAATACTCTAAAAAAGATTTAGAAAAAATTGTAAATGAATACAACCAATGGTATAAGAAAAAATAGACATTATGATTACATTTAATAAAACACTTTCGGGCTATCACTTGCTAATGATTATGGCTAGTGTTGATGGCACTGTAAGTAATGAAGAAGAAAAAATAATACGTAAATATGTAAAACTAAATTATTCTTTTTTAAGTAATCTTGAAGAAGAAACACAACTTTTAGCTAACCTACCTGAGGAATTGTACTTCAATCATTTTTGTAAATCTGCAATTGACTTTTACGGACAATCAACACCAAAGGAAAGAATGAAGTTACTTGAGTTTGTAATGAAAATAATATTAGCTGATAAAAAGGTAAGCAATGAGGAGAACAAATATTTGAATGAGTTATATAATCTTTGGGATTTGGCATAATTCTTTATGAATCTTAAAGAAAATATAAAGAAATATTATCCCTACTTTGTTGATATTTGGCAGTATATCATCATCATCATTATTATGATCCTCGCAAGTATATTTATTCTTTAATGTTATAAATAAAAAAGACCCAGAAAATCTGGGTCTTTTTTATTACTACTTTTTCTTTATTTGTTTTTGTTGAGATTGTATAGTCTGTTGTTGCTTTTGCATTTGCTCCAACTTCTCGGCGAATCTTGATTTTTTTACGGGTTTAGTTTTTTGCTCTTGTATTTGAGCATGAAGCTTAGTTTCATTTACAGTGAACTTCATTAAATACTGAATGGTAAATGTAAGCATATTAGCTACGAAGTAATAGTAACTTAAACCAGAAGC
>JBEIDK010000115.1:0-10896 GCA_040383485.1 Flavobacteriales bacterium | reverse complement strand
GTCTATTCACAGTTTTAGGTTCAACAGGTGATATAGAGAAAAATACTCGTATCTTAACTGAAACTACTTCTGAAACTACAATTTCAAGTACTGCATACAGTTACTTTGATGGCACTACAGCAATTACAACTCCAGTTTATACTTACACTTCTGGTGGTTGCACATTAGCTCCAACTTCAATACCATCTACAACTACAACTAATAATGATGTTTCTACTTCAGGTTCAGTTATGACAATAAGTGAGTCAACCAAATCAGAAATGACTATTACTTCTAAAAATGTAAGTACTGACTATGGCACAGGAACTGACAAGACAGTTTATACTAGCGAAAATTCATTAAAGTTTACAAAAAACTAATTATTAGTTTTAGAATTATAAGAAAAGCCCTCGAAAATTTCGAGGGCTTTTTTTTATTCCAGTATTACCAAACTTGCGAATTTGTTGATTCCAGAAGGCGCATAAGAAATGCCATAGCAACTTAAATCCTTTTAAACCCAGAATGCGCTTTAGAAATTCTTTCAAAAATTTTCTACTTCGAAATCTATGTAAAATGTTTTAAATAAAATCTTGCTGTATCAAGCCCAAGTGAATTACAATAAAAAAAATATTAAACACATAGAAGAAACATAGATTATTGTTGTTAGTGCTTAGAGTAATTGAAAATGAAATATAGTTATGCATAGGAAATAAATTTCATCCACATAGCAGTGTGACCACTTTAAAGAATCGAGATACTGTTTAAAAAAGTGTGTAAAGCTATATATTTCTTAAATTGAATTGAGAAACCTTAGACTAACAGAAAGAATATCAAAATTTATCATCTATGAAATCAATCTAACTATGTGTTTAAATTTATAATTTAGTGTTTTCTCAAATTAAAACTTCCCAATTAATTGATATTCCTTCATTAAATTGCTCGCTAAATCACCTAATGCGTAATCTGGGTAAAATATGAAGTAATAACACATTCTTGTAGAACATCTAACCAATATGAATTATAGGTATAAGTTCATACTTTATAATGAATTGGAGTTTATATACTAACCACTATAAAGCGTAATCTAGGTTAAATAAATTTGGCAATATAATTAAGTACCGAAATTAATAAAATGTTCAATCTTTAAGTGACTATTGCGCAACAGTAGATATGTTCAAATACGTAATCTAGATTTAATTCAACATACTCTCTGCTCCTTTTAATGCATTTTCAATACCACTTAAGTTAGTTCCTCCAGCAGTTGCAAAAGCTGCTTGTCCGCCGCCACCGCCGTTTATTTCTTTTAAAATTTGTTTGATGATGTTGCCAGCATTCATATTTTTTTCTTTTATTAATGAATCCGAAAATGCTACAGCAATGGTTGCTTTACCACTAATTTCAGCACCTAAATAAATGGCAGCATTTTCTATTTCGGCTTTTAATTGAAAGCATAAATCTTTCAACATTTCATTACTGCCTATTTCTATTTTTTGTTTGATGATGTTGATGCCGTTTTGCGCAACGACCTTTGTTATCAATTCATTCTTGATTGCAATTACTTGTTGCTTTTCAAAACCTGCCAAACGCTTTTCTAACTCAGTATTTTTTGCAACCAAATCTTCGATACCTTTCAATGTATTTTTCGGATTTTTCAGCGCTTCATTCACGTTTTGTAAAGTTGCGCATTGCGCATTAAAAAATTCCATTGCAGCTTTAGATGTGATGGCTTCTATGCGCCTAACACCGGCTGCAACTGCACTTTCGGATGTTATCTTAAACAAACCAATGGTACCCGTTGCATGTGTGTGTGTACCGCCACATAATTCCACGGAATAATTTTTATCAAACGTTACCACACGAACAACATCGCCATATTTTTCGCCAAACAAAGCCATTGCACCGGATTTTCGGGCATCATCAATGCCTAACAGTTGTATATTTAAGGTAATGTTTTCTCTAATTTTTTCGTTTACCAAATGTTCTATTTCTGCAATTTCTTCGGCAGTAACTTTTGCAAAATGACTAAAGTCGAAACGCAAATATTCATCGTTTACCAAACTTCCTTTTTGTTCTACATGTGTTCCTAAAATCTTACGTAAAGCAGCATGCATTAGGTGTGTGGCAGTATGGTTGTTTTGAATTTCACGCCTTCTATCAACATCAATTTTTGCATCAAATTCAACATCTAATTTTTCTGGCAGTGTTTCTGCAATGTGCATCCATACACCATTTTCTTTTTTGGTGTCGATGATATTTATTGATTCGTTGATGCTTTGCAATGAGCCTGTATCGCCTACTTGACCGCCACTTTCAGCATAAAAAGGAGTTTCGTTTAGTACTAGTTGATACTGTGTTTTTCCTTTTGCACTTACTTTTCTATAACGTAAAATTTTTGCAGGAGCTTCTGTTCTATCATATCCTACAAAACTAAAATTATTGCTATCTGAAACTGTTACCCAATCGTCGGTTTCGACTGCTGCTGCGGCGCGGCTTCGAGTTTTTTGTTCAAGTAAACAATTGTTGAATGTTTCCATGTCAACAGAAAGGTTTTTTTCACGTGCAAGTAATTGAGTAAGGTCAATAGGGAAGCCAAACGTGTCGAATAACTCAAATGCAAACACGCCATTAATAAGCCCCTCTCCATCCCGCCCCAAAAGGGAGGGATTAGTGTTAGTTGTTAGTTTTAGAATATAACTTTCGAAGCGATTAATTCCACTTCCTAATGTTTTCATAAAAGAAGTTTCTTCTTCCTTGATAACTTTTTCGATAAGAGATTGCTGTTGCAACAACTCTGGAAAGAAGCTTCCCATTTGCTTTGCAAGCACATCAACCATTTTATATAAAATTGGTTCGTTAACTTCTAAAAATGTATAATAATAACGTACTGCCCTGCGTAAAATTCTACGTATTACATAACCAGCTTTGTTATTGCTTGGTAGTTGACCATCGGCAATAGAAAATGCAATTGTTCTTACATGGTCGGCCATAACGCGCATAGCAATATCAATCTTTTCATCTTTGCGGTATTGATTATTGGTATGCTGTTCTATAAATTGAATGAGTGGTTGAAAAACATCAGTATCATAATTAGATTTTTTGCCTTGCAGTGCCACGCAAAGACGTTCGAAACCCATGCCAGTATCAACATGCTGTTTTGGTAATTTTACAAGTGAGCCATCGGCTTTACGTTCAAATTCCATGAATACATTATTCCATATTTCAATTACTTGTGGATGGTCGTTGTTGACCAATGTTTTTCCATCAATCTTTGCCCTTTCATCATCATCACGTAAATCAATATGAATTTCTGAGCAAGGCCCACAAGGCCCGGTATCACCCATTTCCCAGAAGTTGTCTTTTTTGTTACCGTTGATGATTCTGCTTTCGTCAATAAATGATTTCCACATATCAAACGCTTCTTGGTCAAAAGCTAAATTTTCTTTTTCATAACCTTCAAAAACGGTAACGTACAAGCGGTTTTTATCCAATTTATAAACTTCGGTTAATAGCTCCCAAGCCCATGTGATTGCTTCTTTTTTGAAATAATCGCCAAAGCTCCAATTGCCAAGCATTTCGAACATGGTGTGATGGTATGTATCTACACCAACTTCTTCTAAATCGTTGTGTTTGCCGCTTACACGCAAGCATTTTTGTGTATCAGCCACGCGAGGAAATCTAATTGGTGCATTCCCTAAAAAAATATCTTTGAATGGCGCCATACCACTATTGATGAACATGAGTGTAGGGTCGTTCTTTACAATCATGGGAGCAGAAGGAACAATTTCATGTCCTTTGCTTTTAAAAAAATCTAAGAATGTTTGGCGTATTTGAGTCGAAGTCATCATATTTTTGCAATTCAATATTTGGACTGCGAAAGTAGAAAAAAGTAACAATTTATTTGAACTTATAAATGTTCTAAATCATCATTGTCTTTGTTGCGGTTAGCGGCTTTTTTTGCTTGTCTCAAATCGCGAATGTCAATCATTCTAACATCTACATTATCAAACTTTGTAAATTTAGAATTAGCATAGGTTTCATCAAACTCTAATCCCTTTACTTTAGTTAGTATTTCAATACAAACTGGTGGACGTCCAAAAGTGAAAACATCATAAGTTGTGGTGTTTAAAAATTTGGTTTCATTCATATCAAATACACTCATTCCAAACATTGAAAATGCAGTTGAAAGTTTTTGATAATTTGCAGAAGTTGGATTTACCCAAATGTCCAAATCGCCCGTTGTGCGGTTGTATCCGTGATAAATTACAGCATATCCACCAACCAAAATATATTCAACATTACAAGTGTTTAACATCTGAATAAAATCAGTAAAATCATCGTTTAGAATATTAGCCATTTTTGCGCATACTAAAAACTGTTCTATCCAATTTTGGAGGATTTTTATAATCAATGTTGTATGCCGATGCAGTTAAATACCAAGCCGCAGCCCACCGTTCGGCAGGTGTTTTTGATAGCCAATACTCTTTGTTGTTGCTGGCTTCGGCAAAAGTTTGTATTTTAAAAGCTGTTCTATTTAATTTGAACATTGATTTTTTTTTGATTTACAAATTACTTTTTCAAATCTAAGAATGTTTATTAAAAATTAATTGAAACATAGATAAGGAATCAGAAATTTTATTTCAGTACAAACCATTTCAATTACAAATAAACTAAAGTAAGATAATAACTACTTGACCTTATGATGCGGAAAATTAGGACTTGCAGGGTTCACTGAAAGTTTTTGTGAGAGTGGATGAATCAATAAATCCATGTCTTCCATAGGTACAGCACCGAGTAAAGTTTCATCACCAAGTACAATGGCGCCTACAAAGAAAATTCTGTTTTCAAAGGTAACTTTAACCGGTCCAACATAAGGTACTTTGTGTGATTTACCATCTGCAGTACTTACATCTCGAGTACCATTTTGTTCTAAATCTAATTGCGCAACTATTTGCTCAGGCAAGCAAAGCATAGCGGCACCAGAGTCAACTAAACTTGTTACTTCTATTGGCTTTAACTCAGAATTACATGGATTACTTAAACAAATTTTTGCATAACCTAAACCCATAATTTTTGATTTTGATTTTTGTACAAATTAGAGAATTATTTTTAATCCATTAATATTCTATAAACTTTGGTCACGACTCAACAACTACTTTATATAAAAAAGTGATGAGATTAGAACGTCTAGAAAATCCATTGTTACGAAAATCAAATTACTTACTTACAAATGTCATTGTAAAGTGTAACCATATCGTAGGTTGAAGCAGCATCATATACATTAGCATCTATTCTATCTACCACTTCAGGGCATTCTTTTAGAAATTTTTTCATATCGCCTTTAAATCCGAATTGAGGGACTCTAATCATATCTCCATTTTTTTTCAATAAAATCTTTCGGGTAATTTCATAGTTATAGCCAGGATTATAAATAGGTCCACCAAAACCACCCGCTGGACCACCATAGTAGCCTCCGCCAGAATTTCTTGTAAACGTAAATTCGAGGTAGCTCAAATTTCCATCAATCTTTAGCTTCATAAATAAAAATCTATTGATATTAAAAATACTACCTAAATAAAGCGTGTTGTAAACAGAACGCATAATAATATTCTCACCCGCATATCTGAATCCATACTCCTTAATTTCTTTTGGTTTAAGCTTTTGCACATCACCATTTGAATCAAGATATCTAATTCGATACTCCAAGGATTCAATACTCATAACCCCACCAAATAATGAATGAGGAATGAGGAGCGTGCATTTTATTGTGTCGCCTTTTAGCGTAATATAATAGCCCGAAGTTTCATGCTTTGATGCTAATGAAGACTTCATAGTTAATAATTGTAGACTTAGAATAAGGGTTAAAATTTGTAATATTCTTTTAAACATAAATAGATTTTATCAATGAAATAAATAGAAATTAAAATTTATAAAATTTAAAGTTTTGCTTATTAATATTAAGAATAAAAAAACCTGATGTTAAATGTGCTATATTAATGGTGTTTGATGACTGATTTAATCTACCGTCAATCACAACTTTGCCTACTAAATTTATAATTGAGAAATATGAATCTGAATCCAATTCAACCTTAATAAAATCATTGCTATATAAAGGGTTTATAAAGTTATGTTTAGCTGAAGTTAATAATGGATTAGAGAGTATACTTAAATTGATTTGTAATGAATATAAATCTTGGAAGCAAGAGTTAATCGCTTTTAAGGAAACATTATAGATACCTGTTTGCGTATATGAATGAGATGGATTAAAGAAGTTATTTATAGGTGAATTATCACCAAAATTCCACTCATAAGTTTGAGCATTGGTACTTAAGTTTTGAAAATGAATGGTATTATTATTTACTAAATCGAAGTCAAAAGAGAATTCTGCTTTAGGATAATAAATATTCGTATTCCAAACATCTAGGCTATCAAGAACAGTAGATGATGCCACTTGTTGTAATTGGTTGGCTAATGTTGGGTTTAACGTTGATATAAAATTAAGGCCTAATGATTGGGTTTTATAAATTGAAGAGTAAAACACACAGGCTGCTAAATAACTACCTTCAAGGCTAGGATGGCTGCCATCTGAGGAATATAAATTAATGGTTGGAAATTGATTACGAACATTCTGCCATGCAACACCAACAGGTGCCGTGATAGCATTGTTATTATTAGACATTAACAAGTAACTCTGACGCAACCTCTGCTGCATTCCGCTGTATGTGCAAACAGGAGGATAGAATTGGCAATTAGAAGCATCACCGTTTATTCTTCCCCAGGTCATATAAAATAATGTCTGAGCGCATGCATTTGAAACATGAACTAAGCTATCTAATCTTTTAGCAAAAGGTAAAACCTCTTGTGAAACTTGCAGAGGAGAAAATGATGGTCTTTGACTTTGTTCTTGAAGAATAACATAGTCCCAATTTCCAAGAGCAATCTTTGATAAGGTTGTAGCATTAGTGCAATGGTTCTCAAAAGTAAATCCACCAGGAGTATTGCTGTCATATACAATTGTGTCGCCAGCACTCAAAGCTAAATCAGCTAAAAGCTGAGGTAAATTATTTACATAGGTATAGCTATTACCAATAAATAGTATTCTTTTGGGAGTAGCATATATATTACTAACAATTATTAATAGCAAAAAAGAAAAGATGTTTTTCATTTTATATTATTTATTAAGATTTGTCTTGATTTATCTTCAAAAACTGAAGGATGTCAAACACTTCTAAAGTGGTATATACCAAATACATTATAAAAAAAGAAACGATAAAAGGGGCTCCTTCACTCTTATGGGTAAAGGCATAGGCAACAATTACAATAAAAAACAACATCAATTTTAAGGTCATTGAAAGCATAAAAGAATTAATAAATTTTTGTACTCTTTTATTGCTTTGCTTGATTAAAAAATAATGAATAATAGATGTAACTGAAAAAACAAAAAGATTAAAAAAATGAAATCGACTTGCTAAAAATGTTTTGGTATAATTACCGAGTTGAAAAAAAGCGAGTGAACTTAATATTATAGCTACAACTCCAGCTTTCAGTAAAAAGCGGACGAATGATTTTTCCATTAAAGGATTATTTTTTAGTTATTTCTTTAAACAAGGTATAAAACGAAACTGCTAAAGCTCCGATGGTAAGGGATACTGTAAAGGCAGGAAATTTTGGCTTAAACTTTTCATCTAACTTTTTTCCGCTCCACAAACCTACCAAAATGATAGCAATCATTTTAAATGCAAGATTGCTATACCTAAGGTATTGGTTAGGCGATTTTTTCTGCTTTTCGTTGTTCTCCATTTTTAATGTCTTTTACCATGCCACCCATTACACAAGAGCCACTAAAATTTGCCCCAGGTTCAATTGATAGTTTACCAGTGCTAATTTCGCCATTAACATGAGCAGATGCCTTAAGATTTAATAATTCTGCTACTTGTAAGTTTCCTTTAACGGTTCCTGAAATTTCGGCATTAGCACAAATGATATCACCATTAACCGAACCTGATGGACCTAAAATAAGCTTGCCTTTACAATTGACAATTCCAACAATACTTCCATCAACCCTGATGTCACCATTAGAATTAATATCACCATTTATCGAGGTGCCATCGCCAATTTTATTCATTGCAGAAAAGTCGAAGTCATTATTCTTTTTCAAAATAGCTGTGTTTTTATTTCCAAACATGATCTGAATTTTATAATTTCAAAAGTAAACTATTTTTTAGATTGAGAAAATTTGTTTTGTTCAAAGTAATATAAAAACAAACCCCCTTAATTGTATTTTACAATAAAGGGGATTTATGAATTATGATTAATATTTTTAGTCCTTTACAATTTTAATCGTCTTTCTTTCACCACTTTGTAAAGTTGCTATTAAAAAATAAATACCACTTCGTAATTCTAAATTATGAATGATGAATTGTGAATTGGTGGCAACTTTATTTGTGTAAACCACCTTACCCATAACATCGGTAATTGTAACATTTACTAATTCATTTTTGGATGTTGTGATATTAATAGTTGCATCATCAACAACTGGGTTGGGAGTAACGGAAATTTTAAATTCTAAATCTTCAATCTTCACTGTCTCAATAGCCTCTTTATTACCACCTGCAATCTTTATGTAACATACTGGACCAAAACTAGAAGCCTGAACACCTGTTACTGTAGCCCTCACGCTCACACCATAAGTTGCTCCCGGAGTTAAATTTAATGGTGCTAATGTTCTTGTTCTTGCACCGCTTTGAAATGCTAAAACAACGTTAGAAGAATTAGCTACATTCTCAAATTTAAATTGGAAGGTTGATGCTTGTGGTACTGATGTACATTTTATGGTTGCAGTACTAGTTAAAACTGTTGCTAGTGTAGGATTAGAAACACATGCAGGATTGCTTAAACTAGATGTTGCAATTGCACTTGGCGTTTGAGTTTGTATAATACCGATTCTGCATTTAGGGCTCTCAATACCAATTGGGCCTAATGCCAAAATAGGTGTTACTGTTACATCATATTGTGCACCTGGCAATAAAGCCGGTGTTAAGCCTGTAAATGTTACTGAATTTGTTGTGATTGTTTTTTGAGCATAAACTGTATTAGAGCCTACATTATAGAATTTTGTTATGTAACCAGATGCTCCTATCGTTACATTGCAAAACATATAACCAGTTGGAACATTCGTGATATACCCGCACTGAGATGCAGGAAATGAACCTTGAGGACCAACGCCACCGCATGAATTAACGGTAACACTTGTCGTACCTGAACAACCATTTGCATCTATCACATTTACTGAATAGGTATTAGCTGCTGTAACATTTATTGATGCTGTAGTTGATAAGTTAGACCACATATATGAAGTATAACTTTGCGAAGTTGCCAAAGTTGTATTGCTATTTGGGCAAAAATTAGCATCGCCAACTATTGTTGGAGTTGGGTTTGCATTTACTGTTACAGCAATAGTATTTGAAGTAACACTTCCACAAGAATTTGTAGTTGTTACTGAATAAGTACCAGAAGTTGTTACACTTATGGTTGCTTGTGTTCCGCCACTACTCCAAACACCACCAATATTTCCTGATAAAGTAACTGAGCCACCAGCACAGAAACTAGTATTACCTTGCGCTGAGATTGTTGCAGCAGTTGGTAATGCATTTACGGTTACAGCAATAGTATTTGAAGTAACACTTCCGCATGAATTGCTACTTGTTACAGAATAAGTGCCGGCTTGTGTTACTGTTATTGAAGATAAGGTACTACCAGTGCTCCAAACACCACCATTATTTCCTGTTAAATTAACTGAACCACCAGCACAGAAACTAGTATTACCTTGCGCTGAGATTGCTGCAGCAGTTGGGACTGAATTAACATTGAAATTGTTATCGTCACAATCAGTATTGTTAGAAACATATCCATTAGGTTGTATGCAACTTGATTGCGTTATTGCTGGATTTCCAAATCCATCACCATCAAAATCTTGATACCAAGTTGCTGTATTTGAAACATTAATTGTTGTTGTTGCAGTTGCGCTGCATCCATTACTGGCAACAATTTGAACACCATAACTTATGCTTCCATTTGTTGTTGGAGTAGCAGTTGTAGAATTAGAATTAGAGTTAATGATACCATTTCCGCCAGTCCAAGTATAAGTTGCGCCAACACCTGCATTTGCAACACTCAAATTAATAATATTATTCACACAAGAGGTACTTGGAGCTGAAATTGTGGCATTTGGAGCAGTTATGTTTGTTCCGATTACAGAACTTGCTGTTGCAGTACAACCGTTACTTCCTGTTACTGTTACTGTATATGTACCACCACTAGTAACCGTTCTCAAAGCCGAAGTAGAATTGTTATTCCATAAATATGTACCGCCGCCACTTGCTACTAAATTGATTGATGTTGTGCTACATGTTAAAGTTCCTGTACTTGGCGTAATTGCTGCTGTTGGAGGTGTTGTGTTTATTCCAATCACAGAACTTGCAGTTGCAGTACAACCGTTGCTTCCTGTTACTGTTACTGTATATGTACCACCACTAGTAACCGTTCTCGAAGCCGAAGTAGAATTGTTATTCCACAAATATGTTCCGCCGCCGCTTGCAACTAAATTGATTGAAGTTGTGCTACATGTTAAAGTTCCTGTACTTGGCGTAATTGCTGCTGTTGGTGCAGTTATATTTGTTCCAATTACAGAACTTGCAGTTGCAGTACAACCGTTAGAGCCAGTAACAACAACAGAATAATTTCCACCGCTTGTAACAGTGCGTGTTGCGTTTGTTGAATTATCATTCCATAAATATGTACCACCACCACTTGCAACTAAATTGATTGAAGTTGTACTACATGTTAAAGTTCCTGTACTTGGCGTAATTGCTGCTGTTGGTGCAGTTGTATTTGTTCCAATTACAGAACTTGCAGTTGCTG
>JBEIDK010000114.1:0-10929 GCA_040383485.1 Flavobacteriales bacterium | reverse complement strand
TCAACAAATATTAGAAAGAAAGTTTATACCGAAGTTCATTTGTTTAGAATAAGCCCGAATGTTTTCAATAATACATCGGTATTTATGAATTCATCTATTCAACAAACAGTTCAAGTCAATAATACTCAAACACAACCTGTATTAATTCCAGTATCTAGTGCTTTATTAAGCATGGGTCAATTGTCGAATAACAGACAAGGTATAGAAATTAATTCTCAGGTAGATATTGGAAAAGTAAAGACATCAATTGGTTATTCAAACTCTATGGAGCTTGAAAATTTGTCGAATACAATATCATATACTCATGCATTTAATAATCTTGCGCTCTCAAGATTTTATAGATGGAATTTTCCAAGTAACGTTGGTCCTTATGGTAATCTTAATAAAATTTACAGGTCAGTTTATGAAACATTAAATTTAACCGACTTAGATGCAACTGGCAAACCATTATTTAAAAAATATTTCAATACCATTGAAATAAATTCAAAGTATAAAACATCACTTTTTGGTAAAGAATTTTACTTATTTTATTTGGGTTCATTCAACTCAATACAAGACTATGCTGCACCAATGGTAGTATTTACAGAGAAAGCATTACTCAGAGCATATTATCATCAAATAGAAAGTTATTGGAAATTAAATTCACGTCTTGTATGGACCAACTATGTGAGTTTTGAAAGAATAATTGCTAATTACAAAACAGTAACCGATGTAGACTCTAGAAGGCCTAAAAATCAACAAGGAATAAGCATCGCATCAGGAATAGACATTCAACTAAGTAAAGGAGTAGGGTTGTATTTTAGAGAGCGTTGGATGACCTATAAGGATAAGAGTTTTGCTCTAGACAAATACGACGGTTTTGAAAGCACGCTAGAATTAAAAGTATTTTTTTAATAGTTAAAATTAAAAACAAAAGAATTGAAAATGATGAATAATAAAATAGCAGTAATAATACTAGGTGTTTTTAGTTGTTTGTATACCTATGCACAAACTGATAGAAAGGTTAGTTTTATTGGTAATGCACGTTCATTGCTCAACACCAATATATTAAATGTAAATGACTCATTACCTGATACAGTTTCTGTAAAAAAAAATAATGGTGGTTATGCATTAATTGATTTAGGTGTTGTAATAAAACCAAATAAGAATACAGAAATTATGGGAATGTTTCGTATTCGAAATGAGTATGGAGGATTTTGGGGTTCGGGTGTTAGTTTTGATGTTCGTCAATTATGGCTGAAAGGAGTTGTAGCAAATGCATTGCGTTATCAAATTGGAGATATTAATTTAAAGCAAACGCCATTTACTCTATACAATCACCATGCCGACCAAATAGATTCATTGCCTGAAATTTTCGATTTACAAAGAAACATTATCAGCTACGAAAGATTTTATCAAAGAAATAATACTTGGCGAATGCAAGGAGCCAATACTGATTTTGGTTTCAGCTTTTCAAAATTTATTCAAGAGCTTAATTTTAGTGGTTTTATTACTCGACTTAACGCAACCAATTTCTCAACAGTACCTGATAGATTAATGGCTGGCGGTGGCGCACAAATAATTCAAAGCAAATATTTTCAATTCGGATATAACATCAATTCTGTTTTTGATGTATTAGGAACCATTGCAGATAGTAACGTATTTAAAAACACCATACAAACTGTTGATTGGAAAATTAAAAGGGAAATAAATGGCAACCTAATTTCTTTGAATGGTGAAGCTGGAACAAGCAAGCACTCTTTTAGTAAAGATACATTGGCTCCAAATTTAAACGACTATTTTATTCATGCATATGTTCAGTATTTTTTGCCTAAATGGAATTTAAGACTAACTGCTGGCTATTTAAACGTTGGCCCTGATTATAGAAGTATTGGGGCACAAAGTAAAGATGTAAATTATAATGCTTTACCAACCTATTTTAATAGATATACTAATGCACAAGACATTAGGCCAATAACATTGTTTGATGTAATTGGTAACGAAAATATTTACAATAGAACTGTTACATCAACTATGATGAATACCAGTGAATTGTTTAATAATGTTTTGCCGTTTGGATTGGCTACCAACAATAGAGTTGGCGCTTATGGTAAAGTGCAATACAAAACGAAAAAGGATATTGCAATTAATGCCGAATATTATAAACTAGATGAGATAAGAGGACAAGGATCATTTTCTTTGAAAAAGTTTGATATGCTCAAACTGTATGTTTCGGTGCCAATTAATAAACTGATAAATTATTCAAAAGCAATATCGGTGCAATTTGGAATGAATATGCAAAATACAAAGCGTAAAAGTGCCGAATCAATTGAAAATATTGAGCTTTCATCAATGCAGTTTAATGCGGGATTACGTTTTGAATTATTCAATAACTTCGATTTAATTGGTGGATATATTAACCAAAATACAAATGGAAATGAGTTTGTAACAGATAGGAATCTTTACAATGAAATAACATATTTCAATATCGTAAATTATAACCTTACACAAGAAATTTTTGCAGGAGGTTTTCGATATAACTTTGGAACTAAAACATACTTATGTTTGTTATATCAACAAAACAAATACAATGATAAATTAGGTAATCATGCTAGTTTCAGCATGAGTCAATATGGTATAATTTATAATATAGCTTTATAAAATGAGAAATAGAATATTAATAACGACTGCAATCCTCTGCATATTTATTTCATGCAGAAAAGATAAAGACATCATTGATGGTCCAAGCATCAGTGAATCATACAGTACCTTCAAAATCATTGAAGCATTTAAAACTGATAAATCTTCCGTTGATTTTAACGTAGGTGAAAAAGTTACATTTTCTGCAAGTTTTAACAAGCCAGTAAACTGGGAAATTATTATTACAGGTAATACTAGTAAAGCGCAAAAGATGTTTTCTGGTAATGGCAAAACCATAAATGTTACAAATGCTTTGTGGAATGGTTCAACAACCAAATATCCAATTTTCAAAATCGAAAGTTGTGTTGCTAAACTTGTGATAAAGGATGTTGTGGATACATTTTCTGTAAACGTGAATATCACTCAGCCTAAGAAAATTGAAGGATTGGTAATTGCGGATTTTGAAGCAGGGCTAAATTCTGCTTGGACTAAATTTATACAATCGGGTGCTAACATGGATTTTAAAGTTAAAACAGATTCTGTGGCACCACAAGGAGCTAAATATTTGAATATGGCGGGAACTGTGAATTGGGATTATTTGATTGGTTTAATCGATTATCCTGCTACCGCATATGGCACTAGCCCTACCATGCCTTTAGAAACAAATCCTGAAAATGTATATTTTAATTGTTTGATTTATGGTGTTCCAAACACAAATCAATCTTCAGTTTTATTTCAGTTTAAAGAAGATGAAAATGCCGATGGAACATTCAGTCCGAACAGTGAAGATGAATATGATTATGAGATTAAAGTTGATTGGGAAGGATGGAAACTAATTTCTATTAAATATTCTGATATTTCTACTTTGGTAAATGGTGCCCCGGCAACTCCCAAAGGCAATGCTTTACATAATCCAAATAAAATCGGAAAAATATCAATGCTTCATTTAGCAAATCCAAATGATGGTTTTGCAAGTACTAAAATTGATTTAATCATGTTTACCTCAGCTAAACCGTTAGAACCTTAATGAATAAAACAAAAAATATAATTATTACTTTTTTTGCCACATTCATTGTAGCATGTAATCCTGCATTTGTAAATGTTCAAAAAAAGGGATTATATGACCAACAAGATAAGGTTGATGCAAATGAAATTAATGGTTTTAAAGCAGTAAATATTTTTTACGATGATTATGATAAATCTGTGTGGCAATCGCCAGAAAAAAATTGTGTTCAATTAAGTACAGAAAAAACAAATGTATATTCTGGTAAATTTGGACTGAATGTAAAATGGGATAAAATTGAAGGTGGTTGCAAATGGATTGGTATTGGTTTTGGATGGAATAATTGGATGGCCAAAGACATCATGGACATTACCAAAATCTCAGCAATTCAAATGCAAGTAAAATCGGTAAAAGGTTCATTTAAAAATTTCCCTGTTGCCTTTGCTTTAGAGGATTACTCAGGCGTACAATGCTATTATGGATTTAGAGAAGAATTAGCGTCTGGAATTTTTAATGATTCAACCTGGACTGCAGTAACAATTCCGTTAACCAAATTCGATTTTGAAGGTAAAAAATTTGATACTGAAAAAGTAAAACAATTTATTATTCAACTTGAGGGTGATGGCAACATTTACCTCGATAATATAAAATTTATTAAGCTATAAAATGATTCGTTTAGTAATAGTAAGTTTATTTTTTGTAATCACATTTTGCTTCGATTCTTTTTGTCAAACAGCAAAGGGTAATTTGAATCTCGATTCAATTATTCAGAAAATGACTATTGAAGAAAAGGTTGGACAAATGACTCAAATTGACCTTGGTGTAATTGCTGAAGGAGATATTTGTAAGTTAAAGAATCCACAAGCAATTAATTTAGAAAAATTAAATACTGCCATTACTAAATACCACATTGGTTCAATACTAAACGTTGGTTGTGGAAGCGGAACAATTTCTCTAGATAACTGGCGTAAAATTTTAGGCACCATACATTCGGAAAACAATAGAATGAGCCGATTAAAAATTCCAATAATTTATGGTATTGATGCTATTCATGGTGCAAACTATACAATGGGAGCTACATTGTTTCCGCAGCAAATTGGACAGGCAGCTACATGGAATCCAGAATTGATAGAATCTATTTATAATACTACAGCATACGAAACAAGGGCAACAGGTATTCCATGGAATTTCTCACCAGTGTTAGATTTAGGTCGGCAACCTTTGTGGTCGCGTTTTTTTGAGTCGTTTGGTGAAGATATTTTCTTAGCAAAAAAAATGGCTAAGTCTGCAATTATTGGTCAAGAAGGCAATTCAGTAAATAACCCTTTTAAAGTTGCATCATGTATGAAGCATTTTTTAGGTTATAGTATGCCATTGAGCGGCAAGGACCGAACACCTGCTTGGATTTCGGAAAGAGAATTAAGAGAATATTTTCTACCAACCTTTCAAGAAGCAATTAGTCAAGGATCAAAAACAATAATGATTAATTCAGGAGAAATTAATGGAACTCCTGTACATGTCAACTATGATATCTTAACCAAATTATTGAGAGATGAATTGGGTTTTAAAGGAGTTGCTGTTACTGATTGGGAGGATATTTATAAGTTAGTAAATATTCATAGAGTAGCCGAAAATAAAAAGGAAGCCGTAAAACTTGCTATTATGGCTGGTATTGATATGAGTATGACTCCAAATGACTTTGAGTTTAATAAATTGTTAATTGAATTAGTAAAAGAAGGTACTATCCCTGAAGCACGTCTTAATGTTTCTGTAAAAAGAATACTTCAATTGAAATATGATTTAGGCTTGTTTTCTCAAACTACTTTTTCTGAAAAAACATATCCTTTGTTTGGTTCAAAACAACATGCAGATATAAGCTATCAGGCAGCATGTGAGAGTATGACTTTGTTGAAAAATAAAAACAATGCTCTGCCTTTAAACAAAGAGAATGATAAAATATTTGTTTGTGGTCCTGCTGCAAATAGTTTAATGTACCTAAATGGTGCCTGGACACATTCATGGCAAGGAACAGACACTATTTATGAAACACCAAATAAGTTAACAATTGTAAAGGCATTAGAAAAAAATGCAAGTAATAAAATAACTTATGCTAAAGGAACTAGTATAGATAAAGAAGTTAATATTGAGGAATGTATTGCCAAAGCTAAATTAGCTGACAAAATAGTTGTATGTATAGGAGAAACTCCTTGTACAGAATTGCCAGGAAACATTGATGACTTAACCCTTCCGAAAGCGCAAGAAATGTTAGTTCAAAAATTACTTGAATTAAATAAACCCATTATTTTAGTTTGTTGCTTTAATAGGCCAAGAATTATAAAAGGTATTGCCTCAAAAGTAGAAGCAATTTTATATGCTTATCTGCCAGGGGATGAAGGTGGCAGAGCCATAGCCGATTGTTTGTTTGGAGTATTTAATCCAAGTGGAAAATTACCTTTTACCTATCCTACCAATGTTAATTCTTTTTTACACTACGACCATAAATCATCCGAAGAGTTGGCAACAGATTTTAGTATGAAAGGTTACAATCCAGATTTTGATTTTGGTATGGGATTAAGTTACTCATCTTTTATATATTCTGATTTTGCATTGTCAAATACGGAACTAGGTAATTCTGATTCAGTGGTTGTAACTGTAAACGTAAAAAATACAAGTAAAGTTAAAGGACAAGAAGTGGTACAAATGTATTATCATGACCTTTTTGCTTCTATAACACCCTCAGCTAGACGTTTGTGTGGCTTCAATAAAATTTCTCTTGAACCTTCTGAAACAAAAACGATTAAATTTATCATTAAAAAAAACGATTTGTCTTTTATCAATAAAGAATTAAAACGTGTAACAGAAAAAGGTGATTTTGAAATAATAATTAATAACCAAATCAAAACATTGCATGTCAACTAGAAATTCAATCATATTACTTTTTTTCTGTTTTGTTTGTGCACTTTTTTCATGCAAGCAATCTGACCCGCCAGAAATTAAGATTCCTGAAAAAACTGGAGCATTATATTTTTCAGGTTATTATTTTAATTATAAAAATACTACAAATCCAGTAGGTCCTGGTCCCAACAGATTCAGTGGTACTAAAGAATATGCTTGGGTAGATGCTAATGACAAATTGCATTTGAAGATTGCTAAAAATACCTCAAGTAATTTTTGGTATTGTTCCGAAATTATTAGCGTAAAACAATTTGGTTATGGCACTTACGTCATGACATGCGAAACAGATATCAGAGATTTTGATGCCAAAACTGTATTTGGTTTTTTTACTTGGGATGATTATTCTTTTCAGAAGCAAGGCAATAGTGAAATTGATGTTGAGTTTGCTAAATGGGGCGTAGATAATGATACGCTGCAAGTAACGTATAGTGCTCAGCCAGTTATTTTTAGTAATCCAGTGCCCTATTCCGAAAGAACAAAAAAACCTGCTATTGCAACCAAATATTTAAGTAAGCCAATGACGTATATGATGCGTTGGACACCTGATAGTGTTTATTGGGAAAGCTATGAAGGGGAGAACTATCCTGGTAGTAATAGAGTTTCAACGTGGAGTTTCAACAAGTCTAATACTCCTCGTAAAAAAATTGAAGGGAATAATGTTTCTGACCCTATCGTTGTGCCTGCTCCAAGCGACTCAACTAATTTACGTTTTAATTTTTGGTTGTTAAATGGTCAGGCGCCAAGCAATGCCAAGGACCATGAAATAGTAATTAAGAATTTTAAATACACTCCTTTATAATTGAAATATTAACTTTTAAATATTAAAAATCATGATTAAAAAATTACTCTTTTTTGTTGCTGGTTTGTTTACTACCAGTGTAGTGTTTTCTCAAACACAGAATGTAACTTTTCAGGTTGATAATCCTTTATCGGCAAATGTGTATGTATTTGGCAGTTGGAGTGGTTGGGGTAATTGGCCTGGCGACTTAATGACTGATGCTGATGGCGATGGTATTTATGACAAAACTATAGCTATTGCTTCTGGCACTGTTGAATATTTATATGTATCTATTACTGCTACTGACACTATAAAGGAACCTTTAAATCCTGCATGGTTATGTACAAACGGCAATGGTCAATATACAAATCGTGTATTAACGGTTGGTGCTACAGCCGATACTGTTTGTAGCAATTGGGCTTCTTGTACTGCTTGCGGACAAGTTGTTGTGCCTTTTGTAGATGTTACGTTTCAATTACAAAACTCTACTGCTACTCCTGTTTATATATTTGGTAGTTGGAGTGGTTGGAGCAACTGGCCCGGAACAATGATGACTTTGAATACAGCTTCAAATTTATATGAGGCAACAATAAGCGTTCAAGGTGATTCTGTAATTGAATATTTGTTTGTAGCTGGTCCGGATACCACAAAAGAAGTGCTTGATCCAAATGCTGCATGTACCAACGGAAATGGACAATTTACGAATCGCAAAACATTAATAGGAGTTAACGATACAACTATTTGTGCTAAATGGCAATCATGCGTACCATGCACACCAACTAGCATTCAAGAAGTTGAAGGTGCTGATGTATTTGTATTAATAAATTCAAATGGATTAAGAATAAATTCTGATTACTATTCAAAGTTTACTCAATTAGAAGTTTTTGATGCATTGGGAAGAAATGTATATTCAAATATGAATGGTATTGTCTCAAATTCAAATATTACCGCTCAATTTCAAAAGAATACTGTTTATTTTATTCGCTTAAAATCGAATGACAAAATATTTACTTTTAAAAGAATTGTAACAAACTAAGGGGGTGTTATTTTTTGCCTAAAAAGCTGATTTAGTAACAATTAAATCAGCTTTTTTTATTAATGAGGGTCATTACCTATTTCAAAATTTATATTTGATATTGTTTAATGAATAAAAAGACAGGTGAATAGCCTGTCTTTTTATTTTATTTGCATTCACAATTAAAAAGTATACATGAGAGTTACACAACTTGTTTTATTACTAACTTTTTTCAATCAAATAGCTTTAGCACAAAGTAAAGTGGGAGTATTTCCAAAAGTTGAAAAAAGCAATCATTTTCTAAAAATTAATAATAAACAATTTCAAGACGATTTTGATACCATAGAAAATGATTCTACATCAGTAAATTGGTATAAAAGTCAAGAGGATTATTTTAAGTCTTACTTTAATAAAATTGGTGTAATTAATACTTATAACAACCTGTTAACAATTAATAATTATGAAGATGCAAATCTATTTCAAGGCACAAATAATTATTTTAGGGTTATGTATAGCATAAGCGGTCAATCAATTTATATCTATAATAAAATAGAATCCGAACCTCGAAAATTAATAGATAATGATGAAATTGTTTTAAACAAAGGTAAGTTCGCATTAATAAGAGGGTTATCTCAATCAAAAGATTCAAGGTATCTTGCCTATGCGTATTCTATAAATGCTCGGGAAATACTTAGAATTAAAGTTTTCGATATAAATAAAAACAAGCATCTAACTGACACATTAAAAAATATTTCAACTCAAAATATTCATTGGTTTAATAATGGTTTCTTTTATTCTAGAATAAACCTGATAAAGGGTGCAAATGACAGTATAGTTCGTGGTTTCGAAGGGATATATTACCATGAATTAAATACCTTACAAAAGGAAGATTCATTAATATTTAGGAATCAAAATAAAAATAATGAGATAGAGGATTTTCTTGTAATAAACAATGAAAATTACTTAATAATCAAACAAAAGAATTTAAAACAAAAAGTAACCAACGTATTTTATAAAAAGCTACAGATTATAGATAGCCAAATTACACCATTGTTAATGAATTTTTCTGAGAATATAGAATTTGTTGATGGTGTAGACTCAACTATTTATTTCTTAAGTTCAAAAGGGAAATATAAAAACAATTTATTTTCTATTGAACCCAATAATTTATCGAAATGGAACATAGTGATAACGGATTTGAAAGACGAAATAATTGATAAAGTTATGATAAGCAATGGATGTATTATTTCATCATTTATAAAAGGGCCAAAAACATACATACGGATTTTTTCATATTTAAACAGCAGTATCTTTGAATTAGAATTACCAATCGGCTTTAGTATTAGTAAATTTTATTACACTAAAATGAATTCAAATAGCTTTCTCTTCAACCTTGAATCAGTTACTACTCCTAAACTAACTTATAAATTCGATTTTAAAAGCAATACTTATGAACCAATTCTATTAACTAAGGTAAATTATAATCATAAATTACTGACTATAATTTCAAAAAATGCCATTGCAACAGACGGTAAAAAAATACCACTTTTAATTGCAAAACTGAAGGATACTAAATTAACAAATGCACCGATACTTTTGGAAAGTTATGGCGGTTATGGTTTGAAGCATGGAAACAATTTTAAAGCTGATGTTGTTGATTTTATAAATAATGGAGGTGTTTACGTATATTCATATATCAGAGGGGGAGGAGAGTTAGGAGAAGATTGGCACATACAAGGTTCTGGAATAAATAAATCTCAATGCTTCAACGATTTTATTTCAACAGCTGAATTTTTAATAGACAGTGGATTTACTACTCCACAAAAATTAGCTATTAGAGGTGGTTCGCATGGTGGTTTAGTTGTAGGAGTAGCATTAACACAACGACCAGAACTTTTTAAACTTGCAATTTGTAATGCTGCTCCACTTGATATTGTTAAGTTTTTACATCAAAAAAAGTCATTATTTCAATATAATGAATTTGGAAATATTAACGAACCAAAAGAATTGGATAGTTTGGCCAAATACAATCCATACTATAATATAAAACCAAACATAAATTATCCAGTGACATTGGTTTATTCTTCTGAGAAAGATTCGAGAGTACCACTATCAAATTCAGCAAAGTTTGTCGCTGCCCTACAAAATAATAAATCTCAACAAAATCCTATTTTGTTATTGGTAGAAAAGGATGCAGGACATTTTGGTGCGGAAAAAAGCTATTCTTCAGTAATTCAGGAGTTATCGAAGCAATTGAGGATTATTTATCATGAATTGGATATGTAGTTTTACGAAGCAAAAAAACA
Source organism: Flavobacteriales bacterium (assembly GCA_040383485.1). GTDB lineage: Bacteria > Bacteroidota > Bacteroidia > UBA4408 > UBA4408 > JBEIDK01. The sequence goes on along the minus strand of JBEIDK010000114.1, from coordinate 253 downwards.
GTCCTTAAAGACAGTCTTTTTGTATTATCCATGTCAGTATCATGCTTGAAACTCAGGCAACAGAATCGTTTTTTTTAGCCTCCACTTAAGCGTTCTGCGTTATTTTAGCAGAATTTTTATTGGTGGGGCTTATTGTTCTCCCGTTAAACTGTATTCTCCAAGATTCACTAACTTCTATAAGTCATCCACTGCAGCATATGTCAATAAAAAAATACCTTTGAAACATCATGTTTGCAATACTTAAAAATAATTG
>JBEIDK010000113.1:0-10944 GCA_040383485.1 Flavobacteriales bacterium | reverse complement strand
TCTTGCCTTTATCTCTGAATATAGGTCCTCGGCATAAAACGCATTAAAGCTATTGTAATCGGCAACTTCATGAATATTATCGTACTGCAAAACGTTCGGTATTCTAAACAAATGACCACTAATAGAATGCTTGAAATTTGCTGAAGCGTAGAAGCAGAAGCCAACTTGTAAAAATAAAATGCAAGAAATAAGTCGTTCGTTTTTATTATTGATGAAAGAGTTAATAATTAATGTAATCATCAGCAAAACGGTCAAAGGGAGCAGAGTATTGATACGTGATATATTGAACTGGTGATTGCTATGAAAAATTTTCGTGAGGGCATGTTCGAAATATTTTGAACTAAAAAAAATAAGAATAGAAGTAACTGCAGAAGCTATTATAAAAATGTAGAAGGGCTTTTTATTCCCTACAATGAAAAAATATATTGAGAGGGGTACGAATAAAATGAATGGGCCATAATGCAATGCCAATGACTGATAATGTCCATACTTAAGGGTATAAATAAATTTGCTAATGTATTGAGATGTATCTAAAAAATTATTCGTCAAATATGAGCTTCTATGAAAGACAAGGTCTCCAAATAGTACTTCTCCAATTATTCTATATTCAGTAAGCGCATAAATGCTTGCAAAAGCGAGTACCGATATACTGAGCTGTTGATGAAATTTTCTCTCTTTATATTGAACAATAAAACAAGCACTGATAATGGCGAAAACAAAGAATATGCCTGCCCAGAAAAAAACAGAGTATATGCAATACAAAGCAAGCAAAGCATAAGAAAGAGTTCTTTTTTGCTGGTGATAAATATTCAAGAATGCATATAAAACCAATGGTTGGGCGGCAATACTTAAACCTCCTGCATACCAGAATGGTAATAAGCCAAAACATAACGAAACCAACTGAATGGTAAAATTGCTACTGTTTTTTAAAAGGTAATTTTTAAGTAGGAGGGAGGAGCCAATAATTGCTATAATGTGAACAATAAATACATTGAGTACATATGCCACAAATGGAGAAAATAAATAGTATAATGCATATTGAAAGTAAAACTCTGTACCATAACACACCCGAGGCAACCCATTCATAAACCCTCCAACAATGGTATTGCTACTACTAAACCAATAGCCATTATTTGCAAGGAAATTATAAGTTGCAACCAAACCATCTAAGTTATCGTGGCTATATACATAGCTATTTTTACCCCAAATAATGTATGGACATAGATAAACCGCCAATACTAGGAATGGCAACGTGTAAATAGATTTTTTAATACTGCTAATTATCCTGCTCAAGAATATGAAGTAATGATTTAATTTTTGTTTTTCCTTTATATATAGTGTTAAGATGTTTTCAAAAATAGTAATTAGTTTTATCGGCACAATCCTTTTACTTATCATTGTTACCTATTCAATGCAGTTAATACAAAAAATAAATCGGTTGCCATACATCAATATTCATGCGCATATAAAGGGCGATATGAATATTGCAAACGAACATTTAGTATTATACAACCTTGATTACTCAGAATTTGGTTTAAGCAACGAAAATCATTTTTACAGTGTTGGATTTCATCCTTGGAATATTAAAACCTATGAAGACAGTTGGCTTAATAAACTGGAAATTCAATTACTTCAACCAAACGTAATAGCAATAGGCGAGTGTGGTTTAGACCGGAATATTGATATAGATTTTGCTTGGCAGCAACAGGTTTTTCATCAACAAATTTTATTGGCAAATAAGGTTCAGATGCCATTAATAATACACTCAGTAAGGACTTTCTATGATGTGGTATCATCATTACAAAAAGCAAAGAATAAAATGCCGGTCATCTATCATGGCTACAACAATAGTTTTAAAATAGCTCAAACATTAATTAAAAACAATGGGAATATTTCTTTTGGAAAATCCATATTACAAAGCAAAAACAACACCTCTGAAATTTTAAAACAAATGCCGTTGGATAAAATATTTTTAGAAAGCGATGAAAGCAATTTATCGATAGAAACAATTTTTGATAAAGCATCAGAAATTTTAAATATTGCAAGCGACAATTTAAAGCAACAAATCATTCATAATTTTAGCACAGTTTTTCAATTATAACAATGGATAAATCATGGTTATCACGCACAACACTTTTGGTTGGCGACGACAATTTAAATAAACTCATCAACGCACATGTACTGGTAGTTGGCCTTGGCGGCGTAGGTTCGTTTGCCGCCGAATTCATAGCGCGTGCAGGAGTAGGCAATATGACAATTCTTGATGGAGATACTGTGGATCCTACTAATCGCAACCGACAATTGCCAGCATTGGCAACCACTCATGGTATGCTTAAAACAGAGGTAATGCGTGAAAGGCTGCTGGCAATCAATCCGGAGTTGAACTTAATTGTAAAAACACAATTTTTAGTGCCTGACCAAATAGAAGCATTGTTAGCAGAATATAAATACGATTATGTGGTCGATGCTATAGATAGTATTACACCTAAATGTCATTTAATAACCAATTGTAAATTCAAGGGCATAAATATCATTAGTAGTATGGGCGCAGGCGGTAAGCTGGACCCAACAAAAATTCAAGTAAGCGACATTGCAAAAACCAGGGTTTGTACACTTGCCAGTTATGTGCGCAAGCGATTAAAAAAGATGGGAGTGTATCAGGGTGTAAAAACAGTGTATTCTTCTGAATTATTAATTAGAGAGAGTTTAATACATACTGATGGATCCAACTTTAAAAAGTCGGCATATGGTACCATTTCATATTTGCCAGCAGCCTTTGGTGGTGCTGTTGCCAGTGTTGTTATTCGCGATTTAATAAAATGGAAAATTGAAGGGCTACATCCATCGAGAGACCATGCTGATTTTTTTCATTCGCATAAAAAAGGGAAGAAGTAAGTTGGGCTTTTTTGTATTAAAGTTTTTTGTTTTTATTTTCGTTTTACTTTAAAAAACAATTCTATGCCAAAAGACATTTTAATAGTAGATAACCACATTGAAATTTGTGAAGAAATCAAAAAGGAAATATTAGTCACTTATCCAAAAGTAAATATTGCTTTTGCCCATACTGGGCTTGATGCGCTCAAGCAATGTGGGATAATAACTCCCGAAATAATTTTCATGGATATTGCAATGCCTATGCTTGGTGGTTTAGAAACTACCAAGGCCATTATCGAGAAATTTTCTACCGTAAAAATTATAATTATTTCTTCAAAAAAAACAGAGCATGAAATATTAAACCTAGCTGTACATGGCGCAAGAGGATTTATTGAAAAAGGATGTTCAGGTAATATTTATACGGATTCAATAGACGCTGTTTTTAAAGGAGATTTATATTTTTCAGCTAAAATAAAATTACGCGTTTCTCAATTTATTGATTCTTTTGAAAAGAAAAACAAAAACAGAAAACTGATGGAAAATGAATCAGATAATTGTTCTATTATCAGCGTTACCGCAGAAGAAAAGCTTCCGAGTGATTTTGGGTTTAGTGAAATTGACCTTCAAATTTTATTTTTGTTATACCAGAAGCTATCAAACATGGAAATTAAAAACATTATTTGTAGAGAAATAAAAACAGTAGAATACCATATCAAGCAAATGATGATTAAAACCGACTGTAAAAACCGTCATGAATTAAGAGATTTTGTTATTGAAAACGGTTGGCACAAAGACAATACATTTGATAATTTAAAGAGAGCTGCAAAGAATAATCCTTAAAATGTGTTTGGGGTTAACCCTAAATTTGCAATTCTTAGTTATGGGTTAACCCTAAAAAATAGATGGATTAAAAATTTATTTTAACCTTTCAGTAAGCCCTATTTTATTGCCTTTTTAAAAACTACCACTAGTTAAAATTTCATTTTCAAAATTTTTTCGCCCAATTTTTTTAGTGTTTTTTCTATTTGGTTTGTAAAAAATATTTACAAACTCTTTAATTTATTTAAGATGAAAAATAATAGAAATAAAATTAAAATTAATTATGCCCTTTGTATGTTTTTATTTTTAACAACCTTAGCAAAAGGACAGCTAATAGTTACATTATCCCCAAGCAATGTAAATTGCGAAGGATTAAGAACAGGGCAAATAACAGCCAATGCTGCTGGTGGTGTTCCTCCCTATCAATACAAATGGTCAAATAGTCAAACCACCCAATCAATTTCAAACCTAGATGCAGGTTATTACCATTGTTATGTAATTGATGCTAATGGTAATGTTGCTGAAAATGAATTAACCATAACCGAACCTGAAGAATTTCGTATTATACAATTTGACGCAACCATATATTCAAACAATTATAACACTTCGTGTTTTGGTTGTAACGATGGTGCAATTACAGTTACTGTTGCCGGAGGTACACCGCCTTATTCTTATGCTTGGAGCGATGGCTCAAGTTTGCAAAACAGAATAAACCTTGTTGCTAAAGATTACCAATTGGTAGTTACTGATGCTTTTGGTTGTCAAGTTCGCGAATTGAATAAAGAACTAAGCAAACCTGAACGCGATGATTGGACGCCAAGCGGAAATGCAAATGCAACTATAAATAGTTTTATTGGAACAATCAATCAAATGCCATTGGTACTAAAGGCTGGCAGCCAAGAAGGTTTTAGACTAATGCCTAATACCAATGCATTGTTTTCAGGCAAAATAGGTGTTGGCACAAATAACCCAGTAGAAAAATTTGAAGTGTCTGGCGGTAATGCAAGGTTTGGGGGTGATGTTAGAGTGGATGGTGGAATTAAATTAAGCAACTTAGCAAATGGAGTAGGTGGTTTAATTGGATTTGACGGCAATGGAACTTTTCAGCCAATAACTAATAGTAATATATTAAAACTAGTTTATGAATCGTTAGATTGTAATGCTGTTCTATCGCAAACAAACCTTAGTAATCCACCTCATTGGAGTGTTAATCAACTTGCGTCGACTGGGCCTAATCAAAGTAATCTATTTTATCATCCAGAAATATTAAGTTGCTTTAATGTTGGTATTAAAAAAAATCATGCAGATTTTGCACTTGATGTTTATGGAACAGGTTCTTTTTCAGATAATCTTTTTGCTGGTGGAAAAATTGGTATTGGTACATCAACACCTTCCGAAAAATTAGAAATTACTGGAGGTGCACTTAAATTTAATATGGCCACAAGTGGAAATGTTAGTTGGGCCGGATGGCAAAATGTTATACAAATGCCAATTGGTAGCTGTATTACAACTTCAAATGTTACCAGCGGACAATATGCTCAAAACCAAGGCTTACGACTCGGATTTGGAATGACTAATGGAGGTTGGTATTTTATTAGAAGCACAAATAATTTGGGCGATGCAACAACAACCTATACAAAATATGCTGCATTCTTAACTGAAAATGGAGAATTTACATGTAGAAGAGTAATGGTAAACTTAACAAGCGGATGGAGCGATTATGTATTTGATAAAAATTATAAATTAAGGTCACTGATAGATGTTGAAAAATTTATTACCGAACATAAACATTTACCAGATGTACCAAGTGAAAAAGAATTAGCAGAAAATGGAATTGATACTGAAAAAATGCTTTCAGTACAAATGAAAAAAATTGAGGAACTTACATTGTATACTATTGAGTTAGAAAAGAAATTGGAGGCTCTAACAAACGTTGTTAAAAGTATTAAAAAATAATCTATGAAAACATCTAAAATTTATTGGTTCTTACTTTGTGTTTTCTTTGCAATTTTATACTTGAATTGTAACAAAAAGTACCCGCGAATTATCCGCGTTTTACTTACCGACACACTTACTGGTAAGCCCATTGCAAATATGACAATTGATTATACACAAACAAAAAATCCTTTTTTAACAGATAAAGAAACTTACGACCCAAATGGTTGGTTTACCTTTAGAAAGCCCAATTATTATGATGGTGAAGTAAAAACCGACAGTAAAGGGTATGCCGAATTTAAGTTAGAAAAAACAGGAATGGATTATGTAAATTTTTATGTGTACAAAAATGAAAGGCATGAAAAAGAATTTGACTATTACTACAAATACATAATGTTGGATGAAGTTGAACGAAAGGAGGCTAAAAGCAATGTTTATAACATACAACTTTATCCAGCAACAAAAAATTTAGCCTATAAAGTTATTCTCAAGTTTAATAATACAGTTAGCAATGGCAATCAAAACGACTCTATTGCATTAAGAAATTATAAACTAGCAAGTTACTATAGTGAGAGTTGGGATTATCCTTATGAAGAAAATATAAATTTTAAACTTAAAATTGTAAGAGGAAATAATTTAATTGACAGTTCTGCAATTTATTATTTACCTAATGCAAACCACAAGCAAACGAGAAATGTGAGAATCTATTATCAAGGAAAAATTGGCACAAAAAGGTATAATGCCTGTGGAGATGCTGCAAAGGAATTTACACTTGAACCAAATAAATTAAACAGAATTGAAATAGTATTCAACTAACATGAAAATAGTTATAAAAACATTAAACTTTGTCTTTCTTATAGTTGCTTTTACAACTTGCAGAAAGGAAATAAAAGAGCCACCAGCCAATACACGTAATGACAACTTTGTGTATATGGAAATAGATGGGGAGAGATTTATGGTAGAAGATAGAAGTTGGAATTTGAATAAGAATTCAAGAGGTAGTTTCGACGTTTACAATAGGCCTATAAATGTTGAGTTTTTAGATGATTCTCTCATTAGAGTTGGGTTCGAAGCAAATAATTTTGATGCTGGTAAAAAGAAAAAGTTTAGAGTGATGAAAATGGGAGCTTCAATGGAATTAAGGAAAGAAAAGGGCAAAACGATACCGAAACAAATTCAGATAGTTGGCAAAAGTTATACCGAAAATAAGTTAACATATTTTGATTTTGATATTTCAAAAAATAATGCATTGACACCAACTTTTGAAAACAATTCATACAAAAATTGTAGCTTCTTGATAAAAGATTACAATGAAAACGAAAGAACAATAAACATTATTGTCAAAGGTTCAATTGAAAATTCAATTGATAATAAGAAGTTAGTACCTGTTTATATTAATATTAAGTTAAAAAATAATAGCAAACAATAAAATCATGAAAAAAATATTATCGACGACTATACTTACTATAATTGTTTTATCTGCAATTGGTCAACTGCCTGAAAAGTTCAAACCACCTTTTTCTTATGGTAAATATGTGCATTATGACCATAGGATTGCAGATATTTATGCAATACAGCCGTCCGTTACTTATGGTAATGCTTTAAATTATAGAGATAATCAAACCGATTATAGTCCATACGCAAGTGTGGACTTATACATCAAATATCGAAGGAAAGACTGTTATACAGACAATCATAAACTAAAAAAACCATTTGTATTTGTTGAAGGGGTGTCATTTGATAAGCAAAGCGTAAGGAGCAGTCATTATAGCTACTTAGATTATTTAAATGAAAATATTAATACAGATTCCAAAAAGCCAAATACTCAAGTTTTAAGTAATGCATTAGATTCATTTAATGCTGCCAATTGGGGTATAAACCCACCTGTTGGATACTCTACGTTTAATTGGGCAACATTAGTAACCGGCATTGATGCTGAAGGATTAAGTGATGGAGAGCCTTTGGATGTTCAAAAATGTCCCGACTTACTTAATAAACTTTATAATAATGGTTATGATATTATATTTGTAGATTTTGAAAGCGGGCAACAATACATCGAAAATAACGGTTTTGCTCTATCAAAAGCCTTAAAACAAATTAAGGATAGCCTAGACAGCAACGGAAGCATAGAAAAACTTGTTGTTTGTGGTGCAAGTATGGGCGGACTTGTAAGCCGTTTTGCTATTAGAGATTTAGAGCTAAATGGTGGGTCAACTTATGACCATTGTGTTGGCAAATTTATAAGTTTTGATGCTCCACAAATGGGTGTTAATATTAATAACTTAAAATATTTAATATGAAAACAATTACAAAAATACTTGGCTTTGCTATAATCGTGTTGGTTTTTACAACCTGTAAGAAAAAAGTGGAAGCACCAAATGATGAGGCTAATGGTAAGGGAATTTTATACATAGAAGTAGCTGGAAAAAAATACCTTTTTCAACAAAATAAAGGCGATGCAACATCAAAAAAACAAAGAGCAAAGTTTACTAATGGATTATTTAATGGACCACCAAATTTTAAAATATACAACACTGACACATCTATAAGTGATTATAAACTTCACCGCTTCGACATTTTTATTGAATCAGAAGTTGATGAATCAAATGTTGATTATCATTTCTTTGGCGGTTTTGGCTTCTATTTTTGGTATAAGGATGAAAATAGCCCAATATACATTAAAAGAATAGATTATGGAAGATTGCCTAATCCATCAAATGAATGGGTTAGCTATAGGATTTTTATCAACAAATTCTGCTATTTTAAAATAAATCAAATTAACAAAATTAAAGGGAAGACATACCTGAATTTTGAAACTTCGTTTCAATTTACAGAAGAAAATAATACCTCAATTAGCTTTAATAGCTATTGGAAAGGAGACATATTAATAACTGAAGATTAATAAACATAACAATGAAAACAATTACATTACAGTTTGCATTTTTAATACTTTCAATAAACCTTATTGCGGGGCCTTTTGCTTATAAAAGATACGTTCACTATGATTTTATGCATGAAATTACAGCAGATGACAAAGTTGTAGGCACTTATGATAACAATATTTATAATAGAGATTTATATACTCAAAGGTATAATTCAAAGTCAAAAATATTATATTTTGTAAAACGAGGTTGTGGTCATCATAAAATTATGAAACCCTTTGTATTTGTAGAGGGTGTAAGCTTTGATAAAGAAGTTTGGACAGATAATGAATATACAATAGAGGGTTATTTTCATAAAACATACAGAAACGTTCTAGAGCAAGTTCCTGAAAATTCTAATGGCGTGGAAAAAAAATGGGAAAATTTTCCTGAAATGGGAGAAGTTTTTAACAACATGCCACTTGGTGTAGATATTGGGAGTTCAATTGGCTACTCTACAGTAAACTGGGGTACAATGGTAAGCGGCATTGATGTAGAAGGATTAATGGAGGGCGAAGCATTACTACTTCAAAAAGCACCTGATATGCTCAATAAATTATATGATGCTGATTATGATATTATTTATGTTGATTTTCAGAGTGGTCAAAATTTTATGGAAAACAATGGCTATGCCCTAAGTAAGCTTTTGAAAATAATTAAAGACACATTAGATAATAACGGCAGCAACGAAAAAATGGTTGTATGTGGTGCAAGCATGGGTGGTTTGGTAAGCCGCTTTGCTATTAGAGATTTAGAGCTAAATGGTGGTAGCAATTACAATAATTGTGTAAGCAAATTTATAAGTTTTGATAGCCCTCAAATGGGTGCGAATATTAATATGGGACTTCAATATTTGCTTCAAGATATTAAGCAACTTGAAGGTGATAATTTGCTTGACCCAACAAACCCAAGCAATGACGAAAGAAAAAAGGTGAAAGAAATAGTAAACGATTTTTTTGGTTCTTACTCAAAATTAACTTGCCCGAGTGCCAGCCAATTAATGCTTTATAGTTGCTTGGCAGACCCCTTAGGAACTGGCTTGAGTGGTATAATTAATACAAAGTATGCCGATGCTTCTTCTTCATTTGAGAGGTTTGCATTTCAACTCCATCCAAACATTGCAACTTGGCCAACCAATTGTAAGTTAACTTCAATTATAAATGGAAGCAGAAAGGGTTTTAAACAAAATAGTGGTAATTATTCTGAATGTGACTTTATGGTTGATGTAGATGGGGTGTTGGACGTAAATATTAAATCGTTGCCAAAAGATAACAACGGATATTGTAAAACATTAAATGTAAATCCAGCAAGTGCGTTATGGATAATACCAGTTATTGGACCTTTGTTACAAAATTCATTAGAAAAGTTAAATTATACGGTTCATTTAAGAAACTCGAAAGCTGTAGATGTTGTGGCAGGCTCATATAGAACAGATTTAGCTGCACTTGCAGATATTAACCACAAATGGAACAGTGTTATCGGTTTAGTATTAGGTAGTTCTCCTCTATCTATTTTGAATGGTTATAGTAATTCTGCGGCTAACTTCTGCTTTATCCCTGCAATGAGTGCTGCTGGTATTAAGCAATTTACGTCATTAGTTGAAAACAGTAGTATAGCATTACCTCAAATATTTAATGGTAGCCATAAACTAGTTGACCCTTCACATCAAATAAGCCATTTCGATGTTGTTTATGCACCTGAACAAAATCAAACCCATGTAGAAATAACTGACGAAAACATTAATTGGGTAATGCAAATATTAAATGATTGCGATGATGATATTATTAAATTCCAAAATGAAGTAATAGCGAGTGGTACTTATACTGCTTGTGATGCTATTTACGCTGGTTACGATGTAGACAAATACAGCCCCGAAACATACACACAAACTACCTTTGTAAACACCTTTAACGAGCAATATTGGAATCCGCCAGCAACACCGCCAGGCGGAAGTGTTACGCTTTACTCTGAAACGGGTAATTTTTATAATTCCGATTTAGTAAGAACTTGGCAAATAATCACACCTGTTGATGAAAGAGGTTCAGTTATAGTTCAAAACGGAAGTAATGTAACTTTTAAAGCAGCTAACTTAATTGATTTACAACCAGGTTTTGAGGTAGAGGCTGGAGCAACTTTCGAAGCAACCATTTTGGGAGGTAGCACAATTGCTTGTGCATCAACCGGAAGATACGCAACAGGTAATAATTCCGTTCAACCTACAACATCAATCACTAATATTAGTCAAACAAAGGGAACCAAACTTGACAAGATAAACTATGAGATACCAGACAATTCAGTAAAAAACACCTTAGGATTCAACGATTTTAAACTTATACCTAACCCTGCCAATGGTATTACAAACCTGTATTATAGCTTAGAGAAATCATCAAATGTT
>JBEIDK010000112.1:0-10985 GCA_040383485.1 Flavobacteriales bacterium | reverse complement strand
CAAAAACTACATTTCACGAATTGAAAATGATGCTAGCGACATTCGCCTAACAACATTGATGAGAATTATTCGAGAAGGACTTGGTGGACACTTAACACTTAATTTTTCAATTTAATTAGAATTTACGAAAGACCTTAGAAAAAAAAGAACAGCCACTAAAATCCCTTGCTGCCGCAAACGTCCCGTTTGTGGTTAATAAATGCCAGCCAAGAACTAAATGATTGGCTTGGACGCCAACCATGGGCATTATAAGTCCGCCAATCATTGACTCAATAGCCCGCATTGTCATGCTGAATTTATTTCAGCATCTCAACAACCCTTGCTGCCGCAAACGTCCCGTTTGTGGTTAAGAGATGCCCGCCAATCACAACATCATACTTTAGAAGAGCGTTACGAGGCGCTGTAAATAATACCAATTGCATTTATTTTTTAGTCCAACTAAAAAATAAATATGCAATGCTTAATGCCGATACTACTTGAAATTAGTATAACAAGGCCATGCTGCAATTAGATTAAATTGAAAGTGTAATCGGTATAATGCGTTTTAAACGCATATGTAATCCGTCAAAGCTATATCCAAAACAAATATGAAAAGTCACTACCATTATAACAAAAGTAAGTTAGTAGTTCGATATAACTTTTTGTGTCGATTAATTATATTTATAAATGATGCATTATACTAAACCAAATTATAAACTAATTTATTACTCTATAATGCAGCCATTGCTATTTTCTTAACCGCTTCCGATTTGCCCATGGTATAAAAATGCAAGCAAGGAGCTCCTTTTGCAATTAGTTCTTTGGCCTGCATGATGCCCCATTCAATACCAATTTGTTTTGCAGCGGCTTCTGTTTTTGCACTTGTCATGGCATTAAACAAGTCCATTGGTATATCAATATTAAATATTTTTGGCAAAGCCGTTAATTGTTTCACATTCACAATGGGTTTCAGTCCCGGAATAATGGGTACGCCAATATCGTTCTTGCGACACAAATCTACAAACTGAAAGTATTTTTCATTGTCGTAAAACAACTGTGTTACAATATATTCTGCTCCAGCTTCAACTTTATCCTTTAAGTATTTCAAGTCCATGTGCATGTTGGGGGCCTCAAAATGCTTTTCAGGATAGCCGGCTACACCAATACAAATGGGTTTTGCTAAGGCATTTCCTGTATCTTCATGCAAGTACTTTCCTTTGTTCAAATCAACAATTTGGTTTACCAGTTCAACGGCATAGTTGTAACCACCGGGTTCCGATTCGAAATTAATTTCTGTTTTTATAGCATCTCCTCTTAACGCAAGCACATTGTCAATGCCTAAGTATTGCAAGTCAATAAGTGCATTTTCAGTTTCGTCTTTTGTAAAACCGCCACAAATAAGATGAGGTACTGCATCTATTTTATATTTATTAATGATGGCAGCACAAATACCCACGGTGCCAGGTCGTTTTTTAATAGATACCTTTTCTAGGTAGCCGCTCACATGTTTCTTGTAAATATATTCTTCGCGGTGATAGGTTACATTTACAAACCTTGGGTCAAACTCCAACAAAGGGTCAATACTTTCATAAATACTTTCAATACTTTTACCTTTTAGGGGAGGCAAAATCTCAAAAGAAAATAAAGTCTTGTCAGATTGTTTTAAGTGGTCAATTACCTTCATATCAAATTTTAATTGGGCGCGAATTTAGAAATATATACAATATTCTCATTCACTTGTTTATTCGTTTAGATAATTTGTACGTGATAAAATAATAATTAACACCGCAGCAATAAACGTCGGCAAACGTATTCAGGAGCATCTCACTTTTTTTGTCCGTAGTTGGCGTCCCCGCCAATCACAACATCATACTTTAGAAAAGCGTAACGAGGCCCATGCTGCCGCAAACCTCCCGTTTGTGGTTAAGAAGGATGCCAAGTAATGGACTAAATGATTGGCGTGGACGCCAACCATGGACAGAATAGAATTTCTAATGCGTAATCTGGGTTAAATAAGCCTCTGCATTTGGCGGGCACTTTTTTGTTGTTAGCTAAATGAATTATATTTGCATAAATAAAATGTAAAAGCAAAATGACACTAAACCCTCAATTTATAACCGACACTGCCGGCAAACGCTTGGTAATACTGCCAATGAAAGAATACAAAAGTATGCTTGATGAAATAGTACAATTAGAGGATATAAAACGCTACGACAAAGCCAAAACAAGAAATGAAAAATCAATACCGATAGACATTGCATTTAAAACCATAGAGGCAAACCGCAAAAAACTAAAATAAATGGTTTACTCAATTACCATAAAAAAGAGTGCAATAAAACACTTGAAAAAATAAACGAACCTTATTATTTAAAAATAAAAAAAGCCATATATGCATTGGCACATAACGCCCGCCCTGTTGGATATATAAAATTAAAAGGGCGCAATGGCTATCGTATTAAGGTAGCAGATTACCGAATTATTTACGAAATTATTGATGAGGAACTAATAATTGATATTATAGAAATAGGACACCGCAAAAATATTTATGACTAACCCTTGCTGCCGCAAACGTCCCGTTTGTGGTTAAGAGATGCTAGCCAAGAACTAAATGATTGGCGTGGACGCCAATCATGGGCATAATAAGTTCGCCAACCATTGGCTCAATAGCCCGCATTGTCATGCTGAATTTATTTCAGCATCTCAACAACCCTTGCTACCGCAAACCTCCCGTTTAGGCATAAATAAGTTCGCCAAGCATGGGCAGAAAAAATTTTATGTTTCAAAAACATTTTCGCCAACCACCTTGTTTTTTTATTAACAATTTAAGAAAAATGAAATAAAAATTATTTTTTCGTTAAAAAAAATTTGGCAATACCATTAAAGTGTTATCTTAGCATTTCGAAATTTGACAATACAAGAATAAAAATTAACAATTATTTAATACATAAACATATAAACAATCTAATTATTAACCATTAAAAAACAACATGATTTTAAGAATGAATGAAATGAAATTTTTTAAGACTGTAGCAGTCGTAGCCGCACTGCTATTGGTAATTAAAATCGGCTTCGCGCAAGAAAATTTAGAACAAAATTTTTTAGAACAAATTGGTTGTGAAAGGAAAGATGCTTTTAAGGTATTGGTTAAAAAATTTAACCCTCCAATTCAAAATCTTTGGAGTTTTAAAGTTATTCCTGATTCTGTAATCAGGGTTAAAGGATTGCCAATAGTTGCTACTCGAATCATAAAACCTGAATTTCTACGTTTATTGCCTAGAAAAATAGATTTAAATGAACCAGAGTACTTAAAAAAGCTAACCTTTAAAGAAGATGGAACTATTGAAGATTATAATGATTATGTTTCCGTAGTTGCTATTGATTATAAATATTCTAATATTCACAAATACGGTTCTATGTTTGTATTACCCAAAATTCACTGCGAAGAGTGTCCAATTATTAATGGGCAAAATTCAGAAGTTTTATACGAAGGTTTAATGCAAACCGAATATCAAAAAATCTTTAACAGATGGAGGGATTTGTACCCTCAGTCTTATATGGCTTTAAGTGATGAATATAAAAATATGGTTGAAGAAGATTTTTCAAAATTTTACACCTTGCTTAAAGACTTAAATTATATTACAAAATAAATTACTAATTAATAATTTTTAAAAATGAACAAAAAATACAAAAATTTAAAAAGTGCTATAACGAGCGTTTTATTCTTGTTAATGGTTTGTGGTTCTGCAATGGCTCAACTTGTTGGTCCTGCAAATGGAGGGAACTTCGACTTAGGAGCTGACTTTACTGCAAATAATTGGCTGGTTCTTAATGGACCAACAGCAAACGTAAATGCTTGGGTTGTGGGCACGCAACCAACAGGTTTTACAGGCAATTCTGCCTATATTACAACAAATGCTTTAGGAGTTCCTCCTCCTTTTGGCTACAGCACATCAACAACAACATCTTCTACCATTTATAGAGATGTAACATTTCCTGCTGGAGCAACAAGCATTAATTTATCATTCAAATGGCTTTGTCAAGGTGAAACAGGTTTATGGGATCAAATGACTGTTTATTTGGTTTCAAGTACTATGACTCCAACAACAGCCACACCAGTAAATAATTCAAATACTATCAGTTGGGGTGCAGGTACTGCATACACTGTAGGTTCATTTGTTGCCGCTGGTACTGTTCAAAATTTTTCTGCTTCAATTCCAGCTTCAATTGTTGGAAATTGTGCTTCGCCAGTAACCATGAAGTTATGCTTTAACTTTAGATGTGATAATGGTGGAGGAACTTCTCCAGGTGCCGCACTAGATGATGTTTTATTAACAGCAGCAACACCTACATTAACAACAGCTGGTGGTACATTTACTATTAATAACACATTGCCAACTTCTGGTTCTAACTACAATAGTCTTAATGAAGCTATCAACGATTTAAATGCTGTTGCTGGTTGTGGTTCATTTACTAATCCACTAATTTTTAATGTTTCTGCTGGTCAGGTTTTCAACGAAAATCCAAATCCAATTTTAGGTTCAGGAACATTAGCAAATCAAGTAACATTCCAAAAGTCTGGAGTAGGAGCAAATCCAAAAATTACTCCTTCTGCTGGTTTGGGTATTTATTTGTGGGGAGCTGATTACATTAATTTTGATGGAATTGACGTTGATGCTTCTGCAGCAACACTTGCAGGGTTCGGGGTTTTCTTGCGTAATTTAAATGCAACTAATGGATGTCAGAATAATACGTTTAAAAACTTTAACGTAAAAATGAATCAAAATTTGACAGGTACCTATGGTATTCTTTCTTCATCTAGTACTACTATAGGTGCTGGTACAACACCAACTGTAGCTGCTGGAGCTAATTCAAATAACTCATATATGAATTTTACAGCTGAAAATACATATAATGGTGTTAGGATTATTTGTGGTACAACAACTGTAGCAAATCAAGATATCAATAATACCGTTGGTGTAAGTGGTGCTGGTTGCCAAACAACAAGAAATACTATCCGTAATTTAGGCGGCAATACAACTAATCCAATAGTTGTAAGTACTTTAAATCAATCGAACTTAAAAATTTATAACACTGATATTTATAATGCTTCTCATACTACTACATTCTCAACTATTATAGGTTTAGATGCCTTAGGATGCACCGGTAATAGTGAGGTGTATAATAACAAGGTTTATAATGTTACAACTACTAATGCTGGTGCAGCTACCATAGTTGGTATGAGTTTTAGTCAAGGTACTGGTACTGGTTCAACAACTAGTAACCTTAGGGTATATAATAATTCAATTTCTGGTTTAAATTTAGGTTATACAGGTACGGCATCAACAACATTGATGATTGTAGGAATGCGATTCCCATCTGTTACCTCATCATTAGCAACTCACACAATCAATGTTGATAATAACTCAATAAGCTTAGGTTCAGGAACAAATATTTTGGCTAACAATACATGTTTCCAAAGTGCTGGTACTTCTGCCACAACAAATGGTTTGCTAAATGTAAAGAACAATATTTTTGCTAACTATACGGCAGCGCAAACCACTTCTAAGCACTATTGCTATTTCACTAGTGGAACTACAACAATTGGTGCTGCGGGTTCTGCGGCTAGTTATAACGATTGTTACCTTGCTAATACTACTAATGGATTTGTAGGATTAACAAGTGCTACTGATAGAGCAACCGTTGCTGCATTTAATACTGCAATTGCAGGTTTTGCAACTACAAATTTATCAGCTGACCCTATATTTTCAAATCAAAATAATGATTTACATGCATATGGTACAGGTGTAAATAATGTGGCTGGTGCAACATTATCAGCTTGGGTTACAACTGATATGGATTGTACCACTAGAAGTACACCTCTTGATTTAGGTGCTGATGATTTTACACCTATTACAGATGATTTATCAGTTTCTGGTATTCTTTCTCCAGTTAATGCTGCTGTTACAGTTGGTGGAAATCCAACACAAACAATATCTGTAACTGTAGCTAATTTAGGTACTACTCCTGTAGATTTATCATTAAATCCAGTAACTGTAACAGTAACTGTTGGTGGTGTTGGCTCTGGTGTATTTACAGGTACATTAAGTACTGGTGTGTTTAATCAAGGCCAAACATTTAATGTTCCAATGTCGAGTACATATACAATGACAACAAATGGAACACATACATTTGCAGCAGTTATTACTGCTTCGGTACCTGGCGATGCAAACGCAACAAATAATAGTGCTAACTTCACTCATCAAGTAAGAAGTAGTTATGGTATTGTTAAGTCTAACGCTGCATATTCTTCAATCATGAGCACAGGTACAACTTATACAAATATACTTGCTCCAAGCTTTAGTGTTGACGATGAAGGTGTTACCGAAGTTATTAGCTTAGCGGGTACAACATTTAATTATTTTGGCCAACCAGTTACTGGTTTCCGTGCAACTGCAAATGGTTTATTAACATTTAATACTGCATTTTTTGCAACATCATTCACAATAAACTATGGTGCAAGTGCAAACAACTTGTCATTATCACCTTTTTGGAGTGATTTGGCTATGTTAGGATCAAATGCTGCTAATAAAGATGCTTGTATGCGTTACAAAATTAACGGTACATTAGGTTCTGGAACTGCCGAAATTATTATTGAGTGGGCAAACATGGAAGGGTATACCTTTTCACCTCCTAACTTAAACTTCCAAATAAAATTAAAAGAAGCTGGAAATGTTATTGAATATAACTATGGTGTAATGCAACGATTTGATGGATCGGCTAATGGTCCTTCTTCTGTTGGTATTGCACAAGCTGGTATGTCGGGTGCAACTGCTGCAAGTAATACCTTAGCTGATAGAATTATTCAACAAAGGGTCAATGAAAATTTCTGGGGTTCTGCAACAACTCCTGTTGGACTATATTTAAATCCAACATGTGATACAAGATATACATTTACTTATGGTGGTGCTCCAAATACAGTAGATCCAGGTGCTCCAACTGCTCCAGCAAATGACGCTGTAGATATTATTAATGTTTCAACGGTAGCACAAAATGTCTCAGTAAATGCTACACCTTGTTTAAATACTTGTGGTAATATTTATAGAACATCAAGTGCTACTGCTACAACAGGTATTACTGCATGTGCACCAGTACAAGGTACGCCAGATGATGATGTTTGGTTTAAATTTAGCATGGGTGCAACCGATGAGTATAAAATTCAAGTAAATCCTACAAATAACTTTGATGCAGTAATTCAATTATTTGATGCAAGCTTAACACAAATTGGTACTTGTACTAATTCTGCTGGAGCTGGTTTAACTGAAATTATGCAAACTCCAACATTAAATTCATTTACTGGTCCTTTCTATATTCGTGTATATCATGCAGGGGTAGGTACAGCAACTACAGGTGAATTCTCAATCTGTGTTTCAGAGTTTGTAGCGCCACCAGCTAATGATGAGTGCATAGGTGCTATTACTTTGGCTGCAGGTGCAACATGTACTCCAACAACTGAGCCTGTAAATATATTAGGAGCAACAGCATCTGCTACTATTCCTGTTTGTACTGATTTTACTCCAGGTAATGCTGATGATGATGTTTGGTATAAATTTACTACTAGTGCGGCTGCCGGTTTAACTTATACAATTACTTTACAAAGTAATGTTGGCTATAATGGTGTGTTACAATTATTCTCTGGAGCATGTGGTTCTTTAGTATCAGTTGATTGTAAAAATACTACTGGAACTGCAGGTGTTGAAACAATAGTTTCTAGTGCTCTTGCAACATCAACTACTTACTTTGTTAGAGTTTATCATTCAGGTACTGGTGGTGCAACTGGCGACTATTCAATATGTGTTACACGTGCTGATGCAGGCGCTCCAACAGCTACAGTGCCAACAATTACACCAACAGGTAATTTGTGTGCTGCTGCTGCAAGAAATATTACTCTTAACTTAGTTGATTTTACAGGTGTTGCTTCTGCAAATATTGTTTGGTCTAAAAATGGTGTTGCTCAAACAAACATACCAATGTCATTGCAGTCAGGTACTGCAAATAATGGTGTATGGGCAGCAACAATACCAGTACAGGCAGACCAAGATGCTATTTCTTATTCATACTCATTCGTAGATGCGGTAACCCCAACAGCTAACTCTGGTACACTTGCTGGAGGTAGTTACATTGACGGAGGACCTGCAATTAACGCTGGTACAGATGTAACAGTAAATACAGGTAGTACGTTTAACTTATCTGCTACTCATTCATTGCAAGGTGGATGTTTAAGAATTACTGAATTTGTATTATTTAAAACTGGTACAGGTGCAAATGTTACTTACCCAGCTTATGCTGTAGGTGATGATATGGTTGAAATAACCAATACAAGTGGTTCATCTATTAACCTTGCTGGTTTTAAACTAAAAGCTGAAGGTAGCAGGGCTGTAGATTATACATTCCCAGCTTACACTGTAGCTTCTGGCGGTACTGTAGTTGTAAATTTTGGTACAGGAACTAATGATTTAGTTAATGGTGCTTTCTTTACTGCAACTGATGCAGGTGATTCTTGGTCATCAGGCACTAACCAAGGTGTTTGGTTAACTACTGCAAGCGGCGCTATTGTTGATGCAATAGCAATCAATACATGGACTTTTTCAGGTGCTAGCGGTGTAACCGTTTCAAATTATTCAGGTTCTGGTATAAGTTCGCCAAGTGGAGCAGCTGGAGCAAGATTAACTGGTGCTGATGCAAATTCTAATGCTAATTGGGTTGCAGCAACAGCAATTGCTCCACTTAATATAGGTACTGTAAATGCTGGTATCCCATTAACATGTTCAACTGTAGCCGCTACATGGACAGGTGGAAATTTAAGTGGTTCAACAATTGCTGACCAAGTAACAACGCCAGTTTTTGCTGCACCAGGTATATTCACATTTACTGCTTCTATTACAGATGCAGCTCCTTGTACTAGTACTGATAATATTGTAGTAACCGCTGTTGCACCTACTGCCGTTACAGCTAACTTTACTGTTAATACTACTTCAGGTACTTCAGGAGGTTCAGTAACTACACATATATTTACTAATACTTCTTCTGGCGGTATTGCTGATACTTATGCATGGAGCTTCTCTCCAAATAACGTTGCTTATTTACCTGGTTTTAGTGCAAGTTCAGAAAATCCTCAAGTACAGTTTACATTACCAGGTGTTTATACAGTAACAATGGTTGCTACCAATGGTGCTGGTTCTGACTCAGAAATTAAAACCAACTACATTACTATAGTAGCTGCTTATTGTACTCCTCAGTTTACGCAAACATTTTCACCGCCTCAAGGTTGTGGTGATGGTGATCAGATTAACTCTGTATCAATATCTTATGGTGCTACAACGATTATGAATAATGCCAATACTGGTTGTAATGGAAATCCATTCGCATACATTAATTATGCTCCTGTTGCTGGTGTAACAACTTGTAACCTTGCTTTAGGTGGTTCATATACAGTTACGGCAACAAATGCACCTAATTCATTTAGCGAAGGATATGCAGTATGGTTAGATGCTAATAATGATGGAGACTTTGCAGATGCTGGTGAATTTTTAGGTGGTGCAGCTCCTGCAATTACATCTACTTTCACTATTAATTTACCATATGTTGGAGTAAGTACCGGTTTAAAAAGAATGCGTGTTATTGCGGCATTCTCAACAACATTGACAGCAGCTAATTATTGTATTACAGGCACTTACGGAGAAACAGAAGATTACACAATTAATTTAACTCCTCCACTTCCTCCACAAAATGATGCTTGTGCAAATGCTACAAACCTTACAGTAAACGGAAACCTTGCATGTGGCACTACCACATCTGGTACTTTATTAGCTGCAACGTCAGTTAACACTGCATCTGTTTGTACATTTACTCCAAACCATGATGTTTGGTTTAAATTTGTAGCCCTAGCTAATAATCATGAAATAAATGTTACTCCTTTTGCTGGCCAAACAATTGTTACTCAATTTTATGCTGCATCATGTGCTGGTTCAGTTTTAGGTTGTACTAGTACATATCCTTATACATTAGCAACAACAGCAGGTACAACATATTACATTAGGGCATTTGATGCAAGTGGCTTGGCTTTAGTGCCACCAGCATCAAACTTTACTCTTTGTGTTGGCACACCACCGCCAGTAAATGATGATATTTGTGGTGCAATTGCTTTAACTACAGGTCAAACGGGTACTGTAAGTTACATTAACGCAACAAATTTTGCATCTACATCGTCTGTAATACCTGCAATGTGTGCTGGAGGTGCAAGTGTAAGTGATGTTTGGTACTCAACTATTGTTCCTGCAAACGGAGTAGTTACCGCTTCATTTAGTTCTAGTTCTTCATTCACTTTAACAGAAACAGTTTGTGCTATTTACACCTCTAGTGATAATACATGTAGTGGAACTCTTACTTCGGCAGCATGTAATGATGATGGCGGTGTCGGGTTCTTATCATTTACTCAGGCTAATGGGTTAACTCCAGGTTCAACTGTATTTATTAGAGTGTCTGGTTATGTAGGTGATATAGGTACTTTTGGTATTGCCTTAAACAATGGTATGGTTTGGACAGGAGCAACAAGTTCTGATTGGTCAGATAATACAAATTGGGCAAGTACACCTGATGCTTCTCCAACAAGTAGTACAAGTGTTAATATTCCAAATACAACTGTTAAGCCAGTAGTAAGTAGCTTCGCGCAAACAAATAGTATAGCTGTACAAAATGGTGCTACCATTACTTTAAGTGGTAACCTCAATAATTTGTCTGTCTCTGGTAATTTAAGCACTTATGGTACTGGTGCACCAAATTATGCAAGGGTAAAATCTCTTGTTGGTACTACTCCTTCTGTTGAGTCACAACTTCAAGCATCTGGCTCAACAGCTCAATCAATTGATGGTACTTGGTTAGTTGATAACTTTACCAAAAATGGAGCTAGTATATTAACAATACAACCTACTGCATCATTACAAGTGGCT
>JBEIDK010000111.1:0-11075 GCA_040383485.1 Flavobacteriales bacterium | reverse complement strand
TAGACAAATATAATTAAAACTTAAAATAAATTACATCATTTTTTCAAGTTTAAACATCTCATCTCTCAATTTGGCTGCCAAAACAAAGTCAAGGTCTTTAGCTGCTTTTTGCATTTCTTTTTTAACCCTAGTTAATTCTTTTTCTACTTGAGGTTTGGTTAAATAAATACTTTCATTTTCAGCGGCCAACATTGTGTTTACTTTATTTTGTTGTTCTTCATATTCCTTTGCTCTTTTATCAAAATTGAAATGATGATCAGCAACAGTTGTTTGTCCAAGTATAGATTCCTTGCTTCTTGTAATTTGTGTTGGTGTTAAATTATTTTCAGTATTATATTTAATTTGTTTAATTCTTCTTCTGTCTGTTTCGTCAATTAAATTTTGCATCGATTTGGTAATTTTATCGGCATACAGAATAACTTTACCATTCACATTTCTTGCTGCTCGGCCAGCTGTTTGAACTAAACTTCTTGTACTTCTTAAAAAACCTTCTTTGTCTGCATCTAGCACTGCAACTAAACTCACCTCTGGTAAATCTAATCCTTCACGCAATAAATTTACACCAATTAGAACATCAATAACCCCCAATCTTAAATCACGCAGAATGTCAACACGCTCTAAAGTATCGACATCACTATGAATATACCTACATTTAACAGAAATATTAGTTAAATATTTTGCCAACTCTTCCGCCATTCTCTTGGTTAATGTTGTAATTAAAACCCTCTCATTCTTTTCAATTATTTTGGAACACTCATCCAATAAATCATCAATCTGATTTATGCTGGGACGCACCTCTACAATAGGGTCTAGAAGTCCTGTAGGACGAATTAATTGCTCTGCAAAAACGCCACCACATTTTTCTAATTCATAATCAGCAGGTGTTGCACTAACGTAAATTTTTTGAAGACTCATGGCTTCAAATTCTTCAAATTTTAATGGCCGATTGTCCATAGCTGCAGGCAGCCTAAAACCATAGTCTACCAAGTTGATTTTTCTACTGCGGTCGCCACCATACATGGCATTAATTTGCGAAATAGTTACGTGACTTTCATCTATCACCATAAGAAAATCATTCGGAAAATAATCTAACAAACAAAATGGTCTTGCACCAACTTTACGCCCATCAAAATACCTTGAGTAATTTTCAATGCCACTACAATAACCTAATTCACGCATCATTTCAAGGTCATATGTCACGCGGTCCTCGAGCCTCTTTGCTTCAAGATGTTTTCCTAAATCTGTCAAATATTCAACTTGTGTAACCATATCATCTTGTATTTCATTTATGGCTTTAAGCATTACAGCTTTACTTGTTACAAATAGGTTTGCTGGCGCTATGCTTGTTTTAGTGTATGGTTCAAATGTATGCCCAGAAATTGGGTCAAAGCTTTCTATGCTTTCAATTTCATCGCAAAAAAAAACCACTCTAAAACCATAATCAGTGTAGGCTAAAAAAATATCAACTGTGTCACCTTTTACTCTAAAATTACCTCGATTAAAATCGGCCGTAGTTCTGGAGTACAGACTAGTAACTAACTGATGCAAAAAAGCACTGATAGATATTTTTTGACCAACTTCAATGTTAATTGTATTAATCCTGAACTCATCTGGATTGCCCATTCCATATATACAACTAACGGAAGAAACAACAATGACATCACATCTGCCACTCAGTAATGAAGTTGTGGTACTTAAACGTAATTTCTCTATTTCCTTGTTGATTGATAAGTCTTTTTCAATATAAGTATTCGTAGATGGAATAAACGCTTCTGGCTGATAATAGTCATAATATGACACAAAATATTCTACTGCATTGTCCGGGAAAAAGTTTTTGAATTCGCCATAAAGTTGCGCAGCAAGGGTTTTGTTATGGCTTAAAATAAGCGTTGGTTTTTGTACCTGTTCAATAACATTTGCTATGCTAAAAGTTTTGCCAGAACCTGTTACTCCAAGAAGTATTTGGTGTTGTTCGCCATTATTTATACCCTCTACTAATTGTTTAATAGCAGTTGGCTGGTCGCCAGTAGGCTTAAATGGTGAAACTAACTTTAGCAATTTTAATGAAATAATTAAATGCGAAAATAGTTATAATATTTTTGTATTTTTTGTAATAACTCTTATGGCCTGTTTAAAATTTATTTCAAAAGTTTCTAATGGCATATTTTGTCCATCTTTTCTTTACATTTTGCGCTTATAGAGCTATACTATTAACATCAAAATGCTTCTTAATCCGAACAAAAAATCCTAATAAGAATTCTAAGAAACAAAATTTAAATAGGCTCTTAATATCAATGCAATTTATTTGCTTTGTAGTTTTACATGATTAATATAATGCGAACATTAATAATCTCAATACTTTTATTAACTTTCTTTACTACTGAATTAATATCTACGAATATTCCTTCTAAATCGTATTTTCAAAATAATCCTAAAAAGAAAAAGAAGAAGCATAAAAAGAAAAAAACTTTAGCTCATAGGCAAATTAATAATCCTGACATACAAAAATCAGAATTAGAATCAATGTCAGAGTCAATAGATAGTTTAAAGAAATATATGAAGTTGCCCATAAGTCCAATTTCAGATAAAAGTACCAATAAATCAAGAAATAAATCAAAGTCAATTTCTCAGAAAATAAACAATACCGATGAAGGTAATTTAGACTTTATTAAAATATTATTAAGCTTGAATGACGATAGCCTAAAACCTATTGTTAACAATCCGAATAAGTTTAAGTTACAAATCATTTACACGCAAGTAAATCGGGATAAAAATAATGTTCCTGTACTTAAAGAATTTAAATATTTAGTAAATCCTAAAAAATATTTCTATCCTGCTAGTATGGTAAAATTGCCATTATGCGCTTTGGCATTGCAGAAGCTTAATGAAACAAATTTAGCAGGATTGAACATGAATACTCCAATGTTGACAGATGCTGTTAAAGGCACTTGTCAAACTGTTGTATTTAAAGACAGTACAAGTGAAAACAAGAAACCATCAATAGCAAACTATATAAAAAAAATGCTCTTAGTAAGTGACAACGATGCATATACTAGGGTGTATGAATATTTAGGAAGAGACTATATTCAGGATAAATTAAATTTGATTGGACTACCAAAAATAAGAATAGTTCACAGGTTTGACCCTAATTGTAAAGGCAATGAAAATGCATGTACAAACCCAATCTTTTTCCCTGTAAATAGCGATACAATTTATAAACAAGAAGCATATTGTAGTAAACGCAAATTATTTCATCCTACAGGAATTGCAAAAGTGGGAAAGGCATATATGACCAATAGCGGAACCAAAGTATTTAAGCCGAAGAATTTTATAAATATGAATTATTGTAGTTTAATTGATATTGATGCAGTATTAAAAAGATTAATTTTTCCTAGTCTTTTTGCTAGCGAGGATAGATTTGATTTAACTGAAAATGACTATCATTTTTTAAGAAAATACATGGGTATGATACCGAGAGAAAGCGACTTTCCTTCGTATCCTGATAGTCTTTATGAGGATAGTTATAAAAAGTACTTTATGTATGGAAACGTACATGGCAAAATGCAAAACGATAGTGTTAAGATTTTTAATATTGTTGGTCAGAGTTACGGATTTTTAGGTGATTGTGCATATATAGTTGACTTTAAGAAAGGCATAGAGTTTTTTTTAAGTGCCGTTATTTATGTGAATGAGAATGAAGTTATCAATGATGGTATTTACGAATATAAAAAAATTGGATTTCCTTTTTTAGCAAATCTTGGGACTATATTTTACAACTTTGAAAAATCAAGAAAAAAAGATTACTTACCTAATTTGAAGGAGTTTGAACTAAAATAAAAAAGAGAATTAAATCCTCAATAAAGTTAAGATTTAGTTTCATTCCGAGAACAATCTTCATGATTGATGAATCATATCACATGCGCCAACTATTAGGACTACTGCCAACTTCAAATATTATGTGTTAACCTTAAACATTCGGGAGAAAAACTCCACGCTGTGCCACGCACATTTTGGCACATTTGCATTTGTATAGCGCAACAGGTAAAGGCTAAAAATGCAAAAGAGCCAAAATTTTCTAGCCACACACCCCTGCGTGAACCGATTAGTGACAAGGTTTAACTAGCTTTAAAAGATGCTTTTCAGGCGTTGAAATCCAAAAATCACTTTCGTTTTACCAGTTCTTTTTAGTCCATTTTATATATATTTTTTTTTTGCTAAAATGATAATAATATCTATTACAGGAGTTTCAAATGGGTCTTCTTTATCTGAAATTACTTGTCTAATGTAATAGGATTCCAAATAAAAAGTGTATAAAATTTCATAGCCCTTATGCTGCATTTTTTAAATTGTTATTATTTAGTTGATTATGTTCTTTAATTGTCAAGTTGTTTAATTGTTTGTGTCTTCTTACAGTGTTGTAAATTTGCTCCAACCACAGTGGGTGCACTAATATTTAAATTGTTTGCCTTTAAGATTGCTATTACATACACCTACTAGGAATAAGGTAACTAAATGAATTAATTTGGTAATTCATTTAAGTTCTATTGTCTGTAATTTTATTTTGGTTTAATTAATTATTTATTTCGGCCGCAAAAATTTGTGCTAACCAAAGGTTAGTAAATACCACCTTGGGGGGGTATTCTATTTGAACTTAATATTTTGTTTTGCACCTCAGAAATATAAATTATGTGTTCTAAGTTTTTTTTAACAAGGTGTTTTCGTTTATTATGCCTAAAAGCTATTTTAGTTTTTACTAGTAAGCTCTTAATTTCCAAATAAAATAATCATGTTAAATACCATCTTAAAACAAAAAGCAATACATTATTCTTTCAAGAAAAACATAAATGTTAACAGCAATTAAAACCAAAATAAATGATGAAACTAATTAAGTTCCTATTATTGTTTACCATTTTAGTAATATGCAATAACTCTTTTGCCCAAAAACAAAACAACCAATGGCGTTTTGGTTTTGGAGGGGCTCTTGATTTTAATACCCTGCCGCCAAGTTTTGTTAATGGTTGCGTTATTGCAGCTACCGAAGGCAGTGCATCAGTAGCCGATAGAGTAACAGGGGCACTATTGTTTTACACGGACGGCGTTACGGTTTGGAATGCAAATAATCAGATAATGCCTAATGGTACAGGTTTGTTAGGTGGAGTCACTTTGTCTTCCACAACTGCTGCTGTTATTGTTCCAAAACCTGGAAGCAGTAATCTGTATTACATCATAACGGTAGACGAATTTACCTCTAATAATGCAGTGAGGTATAGTGTTGTTGATATGACGCTGAATGGCGGATTAGGCGATATTGTAGTAGGCCAAAAAAATATTTTTCTCTTTCAAACCGGTTCAGAAAGATTAGAAGTGGTTCCGGCCTCGGATGGTCAAAGCTATTGGCTATTAACTTATAATAATTCAGACAGTAGTTTTTATTCCTTTAAAATAAATAATGCAGGAATTCAAAATATGCCAGTTGTTTCAACAGTTGGTAGTGCAAATCAAATTGTCCAGGGACATTTAAAAATCAACAAACAGTTCAATAAAATTGCTTTAGGAATTAGCTACGAATCAGATTTAGAGTTGTTTGATTTTGATAATGCAACAGGGGTATTATCAAATCCCATAACCTTGAATTTAAATTTACTAAGCATTGCTTATGGCATTGAATTTTCTCCTGACGGCAAGCTGTTATATTTTAGCGATGGCTATTCAATTTTGCAGTTAGATTTAACACAAACAACAGCTTTGGCTATCCAAAACTCCGCATACCAGGTTGCAACAGTAGGCGGGGTTTTACAATTAGGAATAGATGAAAAAATATATGTCGCTTCTACCTTAACAATAGATGCAATTAATTGTCCTAATAAATTGGGTGCTGCTTGCGGTTATCAAGCAAATGTAATAGCCACCGGTCCAACATGGGGTGGGAGCTCCTCATTACCCAAATGGGTGTATTACCCAGATGATACAGCATTACTCACCTCAAACAACATTGCTTATTCCGATTCTTGTCTTGGAAGTTCAACTCAATTTTCGTTGCAAAGTACAGCTGGTATTACAAATGTAAACTGGCTATTTGGTGACCCTACCTCAGGAGCTAACAATACCGCAAGCGGCTTCAATGTCAATCACACATTTTCACAAATTGGCAATTATAATGTTCGGGCAATACTTACCAATGCTTGTGGCATCGATACTTTATTTTTCAATAATTTGCAAATTCTAAACTGCAACATTAATCCTCCGCCATGTATAGCGTCATTTTTAGTTCGAGATTCATGCGCAGCTAATCCTTCGCAATTTAACATTATATCAAACTCGAACATCAATTCTGTAACATGGAATTTTGGTGATGCTGAAAGTGGAGTCTCAAATGCCTCAACACTACTTAATCCAACCCATCAGTTTACAAGTGAAGGTAACTTTACCGTAACAGCAACTGTTGCACTTAGCTGCGGCAATTACATAGCAACTCGGAACGTCCAAATTTTTAAATGTGATACAACAAGATTGGTTCTCAACGAAATATTTGTGCCCGATGCATTTTCGCCAAACTTCGATGGAAATAATGATAAGTTGTTTGTGCGTGGAAGCATCAAAGATTTTACATTTTCAGTTTTCAATCGCTGGGGCGAGGTAGTCTATAGAACACAAAATCAAAGCACAGGTTGGGATGGATCATTTAGAGGTAAAGAATTGGATGCTGGTGTTTTTGTTTACTACTTAACTGGTCAAGACTTACTCGGAAATTCATTCAATAAAAAAGGAAATATCACTTTAGTAAAATAAATAAAATTTAAGCAATTATTAAACATCATTTGAAATTGAAGACAAGTATCAAAATCTTATTTTTATACATATTAATTTTTGCATTAAGCAATTTTGCTTATGCACAAAAACAAGCCAATTTTTGGCACTTTGGTGACGGACATAGTCTTGATTTTAGCAGCGGAAATCCGGTTCAAGTGAATGGCACTGCCATCAATACCTTCGAGGGAAGCGCCTCCTATGCCGATAAATGTGGCAATCTTCTTTTTTACAGCAATGGTGGTGGCTCTCAACTTGTTTTTGGCAATGAATCTGGAAAGATTTGGAATGCCAACAACAATGTAATGCATGACATGCAATATACGCAAGGTGGTGGCTGGTCCTCTGCCCAATCTTCGGTAATTATTGAGGATCCTGCACAGGATTCGGTTTACTACTTGTTTACCATGGAAGAAGCTGAAGATTCCACATCCGGGAACGGACTATCTTATTTTAAAGTTGATATGCGTTTAAACGCTGGTTTGGGAGCAGTGGTAACAATTGACCAACAAGTGTTTTCAAACAGTATTGAGGGATTGTGTGCTATCAGACATGCCAATAAAGTAGATTATTGGATTATCATTCACAATCAAGGGGTTGGTTTAAATATTTACAGTGTAACAGCTTCAGGAATTAACCTATCATCAACTTTTTCGGGTATAGCTCCAATGAATATTGATGCAGGTAGCATCATCAAAGCTAGTCCTGATGGATCACATTTGATTGCTTCCTTTGATAATCCGGTTAATGTTGATGATAAGTATTTATTTGATTTCAACAACGCAACAGGTCAACTTTCCAACCCTATTATCATCAATCCTACCACAACAAATGGTTTTTTTATACCTTCAGAATTTTCTCACAACAGCCGATACCTTTATACCGCACAATATGATAGCATAACAGCCTATCCGCTCTCTCAAAGCATTGTTCAATATGATCTTCAAGCAGCTAATATCAATGCCTCCGCAAATGTTATTTCTACATTTTCTTTATATGGATATATAAGCGGTTTACAAATCGGACCTGATGGCAGAATTTATTTTGTTGAATTTTATAGTGATACATTAGGCAATATTGGTGCAAGATTGGGTCGCATTAATTGTCCAAACACCACTACGCCTTCAGTAGAATTAAATGTCTTTCAATATCCAAACTCAGTTTTTTCAGGGCTTACTAATTTTCCTGCATGGCTGTTTCAAGGTAATTCTGATACCTATGTATCACTTGGCCCAGACACACTCAGTATTTGTGAAGCGTGCGGAACCATTGAACTGAATGCACTTAATCCGGGTGCAACCTATTTGTGGTCAACAGGTGCAACAAGCCAATCTATCAACGTTACAGCTCCGGGAACCTATTCAGTTACTGTCAATGGTCCTTGTGGTATAGGATCCGACCAAATTGTGATTATACCTTGCAATAGCTGCGTAACCGTAAATACCTCAATCAATGCATCTGCCTGCGAAAATTATACATCACCATGGGGAACTATTTATAATCAGACAGGAATTTATAAAGATACGCTGATCACAGCAATAGGTTGCGACAGTATTATTGAATTACAGCTTACCATCACCGGATTGCCAATTGTAACTGCAGAATCTGATTCAGCATCTTGCGGATTGCCAAATGGCACCGCCTCAGCTATTGCTACAGGAGGTTCAGGTAATTATTCCTATGCTTGGTCAAATGGTGCCACGGGCAACTCTGTAACGGGCCTTGCACCGGGCAACTACCAAGTTATTGCCACCGATCAAAATGGCTGCACCGCTTCAACTCAAGTAAACGTTTCAAGTACTTCGGCATCGGGTGTTTCGCTAATTGCCAATGATACTTTACTGGTGTATGGCGATTCAGTTAATATTCAAGTTTTAGGTGCGAACTCTTATGTATGGTCGCCTGCCAGTGGAATAAGTTGTAGCAATTGTTCATCGGTGAATGCCTCACCATTACAAAGCACAACCTATCAAGTTACAGGCAATGATAGCGGTGGATGTAGCTATCTTTTAAAAGTAAGATTAGATGTTGAAATTAAGTTGAACGAAATATTTGTGCCCGAAGCATTTTCGCCCAACTCTGATGGTAATAATGATAAAGTGTTTGTGCGTGGAAGCATCAAAGATTTTACATTTTCAGTTTTCAATCGCTGGGGCGAGGTAGTTTTTAGAACACAAAATCAAAGTACTGGCTGGGATGGATCATTTAGAGGTAAAGACTTGGATGCGGGTGTTTTTGTGTTCTACCTAAGTGGCGTGGACGCTGCCGGAAATACAATCAATAAAAAAGGAAATATAACTTTAGTAAAATAATAATGAAACTATCAAAATCATTTCTCTTTAATTCTCTATTCAAACGCATTAATAAACATTCTTATTATTAACATATAATGAATTTACAATTTAAGATATTTATGAAGACCTTCCCTTTCATGCAACAACAGAGTATAAGTTACCTAGTTTGCATATCGATTGCTTTCTTCTCTAATTCTGATACTTATGCACAAAAAGAAGCCAATGAGTGGCATTTCGGTTTCGGTTATAGCCTTGATTTTAATAGCGGTTCTCCGGTTCAAACTTCTGGCAGTGCTATGGTCACAAGCACGGGAAGTACATCCTTATGCGATTCATTCGGTAACTTATTGTTTTATACAAATGGTGGTGGAAGAGTACCTGGGTCAAATGGGGTTGACCAAGGACACATATGGAACAAGAATAATGGGGTAATGTACGATATGCAAGGCTTAGAGGGTGGAGGTTCCAATTCCAAGCAAACATCCGTCATTATTCCTGCACCGGGCGAGCCCAATGTATACTACCTATTTACTGTTGAAGAGACAGGACATTTTATAGATGCTACACCTGCAATACTTGCGGCACAACCAAATGGAAGGGGTTTTCGCTATTTTAAAATTGACATGAGCCTGAATGGCGGACTTGGCGCAGTAACTCAGGCCAATGTGCTATTGCATGATTTTTCATGGGAGGGACTCTGTGCAATCAGACATGCGAATGAAACAGATTATTGGATTCTTGTTAATCAGGATACTTCAGGAATTGGAGTGTATAAGGTTACATCTGCCGGAATAACTCTTTCAAACATTTATCCAACTAGCTCTTATTATAATTCCTTTATTAAAGCCAGTCCTTATTCTATTGCAGCTCAACAATGTAATGTTTATTTTGAGGGCGGTGTTTTAGATTTTGATCTTACAACAGGAGTTTTATCAAATTTACAGAGTGTGGGCTTTACAGTAAGTTCAGCAGAATTCTCACCAACTGGTAATTATCTGTATACATGTCAATCGCTTCCCACATTAGGTTTAGGTTTATATAGGTATGATATGTTAACGTCGAATACTACAGGTCAAAATTTAGAATCTACCAGAGTGTTGATTTCGCCTTTGATGTTTGCTTTTTTTATGCAGTTAGCTCCTGATGGTAAGATTTATTTTATCCGAGACCAAAGTAACCAAGGTTTAGGTCCATTTAGTCTTTGTACAATCGATTGTCCAAATAGTTTAACGCCGAGTGTTACATTGGATGTGTTTAACTATTCTGGAGGAGTTTTATCTGACAGTGCTTTCATTTCATTACCCAACTTTCCTGCCTGGATTTTCTACAATAACAATGAAGATTATCTTGAATTTGGTCCAGATACAGTTTTTATTTGTCCAGGCGATTCCATTATTTTAGATGCAGGCCTTGGCACATCGCGCAGTTGGGGAGGCGATTGTTTTAGCGGTCCTCAAAGCACCTGGCCAACTAGCAGCACACGTTTTTTTACGGTTACTCAACCAGGCACATATTCGGCAACAGCCACAGGCATTTGTTCTTTACAAGCCATTTCCGATCAGATAACTGTATTTTTCACTTCACCACCATCCTTATCAGCTACATCAGTGCCTGGCAATTGTGGATTGCCCAACGCTAGCGCTACTGTTGCAGTAACGGGTGGTTCGGGTAGCTATAGTTATAGTTGGTCAAATGGTGCCACAGGTAATGTTGTAACGGGACTTGCGGCTGGCAATTACACAGTTGTTGCCACCGACCAAGATGGCTGTACGGCTTCAACGCAAGTTGCCGTTTCAAGCACTCCTGCATCGGGTGTTTCACTCATTGCCAATGATACCTTGCTTGAGTCTGGCGATTCAGTTAATATTCAAGTTTTAGGTGCGAACTCTTATGTATGGTCGCCTGCCAGTGGAATAAGTTGTAGCAATTGTTCATCGGTGAATGCCTCACCAGTACAAAGCACAACCTATCAAG
>JBEIDK010000110.1:0-11172 GCA_040383485.1 Flavobacteriales bacterium | reverse complement strand
AGCAAAAGTAATTGATGGCAATTTAAATATTGCCATTGAAAATCCTTTTGACGCAAATGGTGCAAAAACTAAACAGGGAGAAGGGTTTGGACTGAATGCAATTCAAAGACGACTGTATTTGATATATGGGCAAAATAATTTGGTAGAGACAAAGGTGATAGGTCATAATTTCATTACAACCATACAGATACCAAAGGCACGTTAACATCAAAAATTATTGTTTCTTTAAAGAACTACAAATGAAACATACCCCCAATTGCATTTTAAACTTTACACTTTGCACTGGGATTCCATTGCAAAACATACCCCCACTTTGCACTTTTAACTTTACACTTTGCACTAATTATTGCACAACCAACTTCAAACACTGCATACCATATTCAGTAGTAACTTTTACAAAATAAATACCTTTGACAAGTGCAGCATCATCAATTTTTACATGCTTGTTTCGGGGTTGCATGTTTTTATAATAAAGGATTGTCCCTGCTGTATTTTGTATACTTACATTCAATAGATTGTTATTACTGCCTTCAAAGACAAAACTACCATTGTTAGGATTGGGAAATACCTTGAATCTTGCATCAACATTAGGTTCATTTATACCTGTTACTACTTCTAACCCAATACTATCTATTCCCATATACAAAGCACCCATAGTATCTGTTTGTGACCCAGCATAATTTGTATCATCATCCATAGGTAAAAACTTAATAAGGTGTGAGGTTGATGAAGCAGTAAAATTTATTTGCCTAGCATCCCAAACCATCGAAGTACTATTATATGTCAAATAACTTTGTGAAGGAGTTGTTATGCCAGCTAATATGGTATCAATATATATCGCCCATGAACCTGAATGGTCTAGTGCATTAGAAACTTTAGCAACCGTTTGACGAAACCTAATAGAATAATTTTCACCAACTGAAAAGCCCGAAACTGTTTGCATGATTCCTTCTTGAAAAAATTGGTTTGTTGAAGTACTACTCCCAAAATAACCACTTAAAAAAGTTGCACCAGAAAAAGGGTTCCCATTAAAACCTCCAGAGGAAAATGGTTCAGTTAAATCTGCTAAATCGGGAGAATCAGTAGCCAAACCAAAACATAAACAATTTATATCATTCAATGGCACATTTTGCCAATTATCAGGTAAGACACTTGTCCATGTAATAGGGCCTCCTTCCAAATCTCCATTAACAAAACTTTGTCCTAAAGTTTCAAAAGCAAATGCTAGACCAAGAAATAATATCAATAAAAATTTCATAATTTGCTTTAGTTAATATAAATACAAAGGTTTTCAACAATACATTTTCTTACAAATACATCAACCCAAAATACAATAGCAAAGCTAATAAAATATAAACCTTCTGTATTGTGAAATTTGTAGTTTCTGCTCACGCAACAATAGCAGTAAATTTAAGCTTAACCACAAGCGGGACGCTTGCGGGAGCGGGGTTTAATTGGCCTATGGCAAATTGCCTGAAATCAGAATGTGTTGAAATGTCTCCAAAAGTTGGCAAACAAATATATCCAATACCAGAATGGGCATTTTCATACCCTTCAAAATTTTGTGGCACGCCCCACTTATCCGCATTACAAGTATTTAATGCCACACCCGAAATATTCCCAGATTTTTTCCAATATTCGAGGATGTTTTTTAAACTTGAGTTAAACATTTGAGGACACATGATAGTGTCCTCAAAACTACCATCAATTACTAAATTTTGAGCATGACTAGCAAGGCTCAAAATGGTTAGCATTATCATTATTAATTTTTTCATCGGCAACACTATTCGTTTTCAGACGTTTTACGAAAGTAATTTATTATTTAATCTCTGCAAGATGAATAGTTATAAGAGACACTCTGTAAAGTTTTACTCAATTAAGCAGAATGTTTTGAGTGGCTGAATATCAAACAAAACCACTAAAGAGTCTTTCGTGGCAATTAGGGCAAAACGAAAAATACAAATTAAGATTCCTCACTTTGTTCGAAAGGATAGTCAAATTTATTTGAATTTAAGATTCCTCACTTTGTTCGGAATGACAGGCACATTTGTTAGGAGGTGAAGGAAAGGGGGGGGCGCTTTGCGCCCCCCCCTTTCCTTCCTTTCTTTTTATTTATGCTTGTCATTCCGAGTGTAACGAGGAATCTATCTTTGATTTCATTTAGAAGTGCCATTTGAAAAGATGTGTGCGTGTTCCTGTCACACATCTATCAAGAGTAATCAGATGTGTGCGTGTTTCGGTTATAAATCAGATAGTAATGGTCTGTTCAATAAGCTGTGTCAAATCGATATAAAATATAATTTTGACAATAGATGAAAAAAGAAATAAGTCCATTCAAATTTTTTAAGTAAAATCACTTAATTTACAATGAAACTAATTTTACACAAAATAAAATTATCTGTTGTCGGTATTTATTGCGACAATAATAAGATAACAAAAGAGTTAACTGATAATGATAAATGCCATAGTTATAGATGATGAGCCTCTTGCAAGAGTATTGGTAATGGAATACTTGCAAGCACATAAAAACATAAAGGTTGTTGAAGAATGTAATGATGGTTTTGAAGGTGTAAAGGCAATACTGAAACATAAACCTGAATTAATATTTTTAGACATTCAGATGCCCAAAATAAACGGTTTTGAAATGCTTGAATTGATTGATGAAAAGCCATCGGTAATATTTACTACTGCCTTTGATGAGTATGCCATAAAAGCTTTTGAAACAAATGCTATTGATTACCTATTAAAGCCTTTTAGCAAGGAAAGATTTAATGCGGCGATAGAAAAATGGCAGCATAAATTCGATAATAAAAAAGCTCAGATGAATGACATAACTCTTGAAAAGTTAACTGTTCAAAATGAGGAGAGAAATAGAATTGTTGTAAAAAATGGCAATAACATAAAAATAATTCCTACCGATGAAATTTGTTATATTGAGGCTTATGACGATTATGTAAAAATTTTTACCAACGATGCATATTACCTCAAAAAGAAAACAATGAGTTATTACGAAACAGTGCTGGATGGGTCAGCATTTATTAGAGTGCATCGTTCATACATTGTACAATTAAATCAAATTACAAAGATTGAACCTTACGAAAAAAACAACCACATTGCATTATTAAAAAGCAAGGCAAAAATACCTCTGAGTAGGAATGGATATTCGAAACTTAAACATGTTTTAGGTATTTAAAGTGTATACATTGTTAGAGAAAAATAGTATAAAAAAGTCAGGTCGTTTTAATCTGAAATTCAGTTTTAATAAAACCATTCTGACGATTATTTATGTTGCAGTATCAATCATTTTCAATTCTGAAAAAGCATTTTCTCAAAGCAAGTATAATTTACAAGTTGAAATAGTTGATGACAAAAAGTTTGAACTCAATTATAAAAAAGAGTTTCCTGACTCGATAGGCGTTGCCTCCGAAATTCGGAAAATAATGGACAATGTTTGGAGCAAAGGCTATGTAAATTCTTATTGCGAAACTTCAATAGTTGATAGTTCAAAATTTAGGATAATCCTGTTTTTAGGTTCGAAGTACGACAGTTTTCTCATCCGAAAAATTACTAAAACTAACAAAGCAGAAATAGATGGTTTAGTTGAAGTGAGAATGAAAAACTTTACATCGAAAGAACTTGCGGAGTTGAAAGAAAAAATAATCGAAACTTGCGAAAGGCAAGCTTATCCGTTTGCTGCAGTAACACTTGATTCGATGGTATATGAAAAAAATACTGTTGCAGCAAACCTACTCATCGCTCCCAATCAAAAAATAAAAATAGACTCAATTGTTTTTTTTGGTAATTCTAATATTAACAAAAAATACTTATTTAAATATATTGGCATTAGGCCCTTAGATGATTATGATGAACGGAGTATTAAAAGCATTAATAATAGATTAAATGAACTTCCTTTCCTAAACCAGAGCAAACCATACAAGGTTATTTTTACAAAAAAATACACCAAACTAGTATTGAATCTTGATAAGAAAAAGGCAAATAAATTTGATGGATTTTTAGGTTTTTTACCTAATGAAAAAGTCGGCGGTGTAAACATTACCGGACAACTCAATTTTAAACTACAGAACATTATTTCGCATGGAGAAACCATTGAGCTTGAATGGAGAAAGCTGCAACCACTTACTCAAGACTTAAAGACTAATTTTGTTTATCCATATATTTTTAACTTGCCTTTTGGTATAGAACATAACCTTAAATTATATAAAAGAGATACGACCTTTATTGATGTTTCTAACTCATTTGGGATTCAATATTTATTGATTGGAGGTAATAATTTGAAGTTCTTTATTAATAGACGGAACATTAATTTGATAAATACTGCTGGCTATGAAAATGCAACAATACTTCCCGAATTTGCTGATGTAGCCAATACATCTTACGGTATTGCAATAAACATTAATAATACAGATTATAAACTAAATCCACGAAAGGGATTAAGAACCAATATACAAGGCACTGCAGGAACGAAGCAAATTAAAAAAAATCAAATTTTTAATGAGTCGGTTTATGATAACATTTCGCTGTCAAGTCAGCAGTTTCAAATCGTTGGTGCTACCTCCTATTTTTTTCCAATCTTTAAAAAAAGCACCATTTTAGTTGATATAAAATATGCTACTATTATTGGTAAAAACATTTTTACCAATGAATTATTCAGGATTGGTGGTTTGGTTTCTCTGAGAGGTTTTGATGAAGAGTCAATCAATGCTTCTGCCTATTTAATGCCAGCCATTGAGTATAGGTTTTTGTTTGATAAAAACTCTGCCATTTTTTTATTTGCGAATGGTGCATATTATGAAAATATAAGTCGTACAAAACGTGTTTTTGATAGGCCTTATGGCTTTGGAACCGGCATTTTTTTCGACACAAAAGCGGGTATATTTTCTTTAACCTATGCCATCGGAAAACAGTTTGATAATCCAATTATTCTAAGAAATGCCAAAATACATTTTGGATTGGTAAGTGTATTTTAAATCTTCATTTGGATGTTTTATTTCCTTTTTAAAGGTTTGCAGCTACAAGAAGTTGGCGATTTCGAAGCACGAAACTGTCAACCAGCAATGAATCCGCCACCGCGGACACAAAACTTAACTAAACCACTGAACTGTCAATTACTTGTAGGTGTTGTTATACGCGGTTTTCTTTCCACGGAAAAGTCGTCAACTATATTTTTATTGATAATTCTAAGTGTCCACCAAAACCAAGTTCAACAATTTTTTGAAGTGTCGAAATTCGAGCTTCTTTTATGTTGTTCTCAATTTTAGATATATATGATTTTGTCGTCCCAACTTTTTCTGCTAGTTGTTCTTGTGTCAATCCCATTTCTATGCGAGTGTCGTGAATTAAAGCACCCATTTTAAAACTTTCATAACCAGCTTCTAGTTCGTCACGCTTTTTAGTCCCGCGTCGGCCGTAATTTTTTTCTTTAAACTCTTCCAGAGTTGTTAAGTTCTTATTTTTCGTCTTCATATTCTGCTTTTATTTTAATTGCTAATTCAATTTCTTTTTTCGGTGTCTTTTGCGTTTTCTTTTGGAAACCATTTGCTAAAACTACCAATTGACCATGGTCAAAAAAACAGAAAATGCGAAATATGTCACTCCCAAGTTGAACACGAATTTCATAAAGTCCATCGGTGCTCTCAATGTGTTTCAAATATGTTTCTGGAACTCTTGACAAGTCTTCAACTAAGTCAAAAGTCCAAATAATTTTGGCTTTAACCTTTTTAGATTGTTTGTCAAAAAAGTCTTGGAAGTAGTCTTTATAGAATATAATTTTTCTATGTTTCTGATTTTTAAACACAGAACAAATATACTAAAGTTTACCTAAAGTGAAACAATGTTTTAAAAATTTCCTTTGTCTTTAGAGTTTAACAGGCCGCTAAAATCGCATATAACTCCTTTCTGTGAAATTTATTTTACAATACATCAACCTTGAAATCGAATTTACTTTATTAAATAGTTGTTTATCAAAAGCATAAAATTTAATAAAATCAGATGTTTCAAACTAATTATTTATAAAATAATATAACCATTAATCTCCGAATTTATTAAGCTTTCCAGCATTGTCGTTCAAAGCTCTAGAGGCCTCATTCTTTTTGGTTTTTCAATTCAATCAACATCATTCTTAATACAACTCACATACCTCATTACATTAAGTATAATAACTAATTTTATTATAGATGTAGAGGAGTAGAAAGTGCGCGAAGCGTACTTTCTACTCCTCTTTGTCATATCCAATGAATTGTCATGCCGAATGAAATGAGGCATCTCACTAATTAACAAAAGAATTATGAAAGATGAGCAATCAAATTGCGACCATAGGAGCAAAATCATCCGCCGCGGCGGATAATTTTTATTCATATAATTTTGTTTTTCAATTGGTATTCATGAGCACTTCATGGTTGTTACTTTTCATCAAGGAAAAGTAAGGTTTAATTTCATAACGACTTTTTGAATCTTGACTAAATAAAAAGTGAAACATGATTAGAGATTGCCTATTTCTAAAGAATAAGAATGGATGTAATAAAGAACAAATCAAAAAAATCTTAACAAAAATTCAACCTCTAAGTGACGCAAATAATATATTATTGTAGGCAAAACTAGTTTAAGAATTAATCATCTACTTTTTATATTTATCAAATATTAATAAAGATGAATTATTAGAGAATTACTAAATGAGAAATTGAAACAATGTATAAACATAAACTTACTTTTGTCTCCTCAAGTTTGATATTGATAATCGCAATGGCTTTTAGTTCATGTGAGCCGGAGTTTGCTCCTAAACCAACAGGATATTTCAGAATTGACTTTCCTAAAAAAGAATATTTAAGCTTCGACACCATTTATCCTTACTCTTTTGAGTATCCTTTTTATTCCATTGCAGTTCCATACAATGGTTCACAAAATGGAAAGTACTGGATGAACTTAGAGTTTGTTCCATTTAGAGCAACATTACACCTCAGCTATTTTGGCATTAATAACGACTTACAAAAGCATTTGGATGAGTCGCGCACACTTGCTTATAAGCACACTGTTAAAGCAGAAGCCATTGATGAAAATATCATTTCGTTTCCTGATAAAAAAGTATTTGGAACAGTTTACCAAATAAGAGGTAATGCTGCATCAACATTACAATTTTATGTAACTGATAGCACAAAACATTTTATTAGAGGTGCATTTTATTTTAATGTACCACCAAACGCAGACTCCTTGGCACCTGTAAATGATTATATCACAAAAGATATACAACATTTTGTTAGCACCTTATCATGGAAATAAAAAAATATTACATTTGTAATGATATAGTAAAATAGGTATTAATGTTATTTATACACTAAGAAAAATGAGCACATCAAAAATAAAAAAAATAGGACTTTTAACTTCTGGTGGCGATTCTCCGGGAATGAATGCTTGTATTCGTGCGGTTGTAAGAACTGCAACTTATCATGGTATTGAAGTAATTGGAATTAGACACGGATATGATGGTTTGATTGATGGCGACTTTGTGCATATGAATGCTAAGTCGGTATCGAATATTATACAGAGGGGTGGTACCATTTTAAAAACTGCCCGTAGTCCAAGATTCATGACCAAAGAAGGTATGGACCGGGCTTATAGACAAGTTTCTATTGAAAATATTGATGCCTTAATTACCATAGGTGGTAACGGAACTTTTAAAGGTGCCGATGAATTTGGAAAAACTTTTAAAGTGCCAATCATTGGAATTGCAGGTACAATAGACAATGACCTGTTTGGTACCGATTTTACAATAGGTTATGATACTGCATTGAATACAGTTGTAGAGGCAGTTGATAAAATTAGAGATACTGCAGAAAGTCATGATAGATTATTTATTGTTGAGGTGATGGGTAAAGATGCAGGACTAATAGCGCTTAGGAGTGGCATTGGTACAGGTGCCGAAGCCATTCTTATTCCAGAATCAAAAAACGATTTACCAAACCTATTTAAACGACTAGAAAAAGGAAGAAAGGACAAGGCATCGAAGATAATCATTGTTGCCGAAGGCGATGACAGTGGCGGCGCATTTAAAGTAGCTGAATCAATAAAAGCAAAATTCGATAATTTTGATACAAGAATTACAGTGCTTGGACATATACAGCGTGGTGGTTCTCCATCATGCAGTGACCGTGTACTCGCTAGCCGCTTAGGTTTTGCTGCAGTTGAAGGTTTGCTTGAAGGAAAACAAGCAAGTATGGTGGGAATTTTGAACAAAGAAATAGCTTATACTCCATTTGAAAATGCAGTGAAACATATTGAAGAATTAAATCCCAATTTATTAAGGATGGTAGAAATTTTATCGTTATAAAAACTACACATTCAA
The DNA here is from genome assembly GCA_040383485.1 of Flavobacteriales bacterium. Classification (GTDB taxonomy): domain Bacteria; phylum Bacteroidota; class Bacteroidia; order UBA4408; family UBA4408; genus JBEIDK01. Next base: position 2,816 of record JBEIDK010000110.1, on the reverse strand, counting down.
TTTATTTCTAATTTATTACCAGTTTATTAAACGTTTATATTTATTTGCGAAAGAATAAACAATTTAACTAATTAATTGTCTTTGTTCTATTACTGTTAAACAAAATACATAATTATGGTAACATATTCTATCAAAGATTTAGAAAACATTTCTGGCATAAAAGCACACACTCTGCGCATTTGGGAGGTGAGATATAACATACTTACCCCGCTCAGAACTGATACCAATATTAGGTTGTATAGCAATTCAGATATGTTAAAGCTATTAAATGTATCGTTGCTTAATAATAATGGTGTAAAAATTTCGAAAATAGCCAAACTAAGCAACGAACAAATTTCGAATAAGACATCAGAAATACTATCAGAAGAACATTCATTCAATAATCAAATAGAAAATTTGGTAATGGCGATGGTAGAAATGGATGAGCAAAGATTTGAAAGTATAGTATCAAACAATATTCTAAAATTTGGAATTGAAGATACTTTAACCAACATTATGTATCCTTTCCTTATAAAGGTTGGCGTGCTATGGCGCACAAATAGTATTTATCCTGGCCAAGAACATTTTATTACGCATTTAATTCGTCAAAAATTAATCTCAGCCATTGATGGCCAAGTTGTTAAATTAAAGGACAATGGCACTAAATACATGCTTTATCTTCCAGAAAACGAGTTGCATGAAATAAGTTTGCTTTACTACAATTTCTTAATCCGAAAAGCAAATCACAAAACAATTTATTTAGGGCAATCGGTGCCATTTGAAGATGCAGTTAGAGTAGCTAATGATAGCAATTGCTCTTATGTAATTTCAATTTTAACTTCAGGAATAAAGCCTAAAAAAGTTTCAGAATATGTTCAAACCTTATCGAAAGAATTGCCACATAAAACAATTTTATTATCAGGCTATCAAACAATGGGGCTTGAAAAGCTGAACTTGAAGAATGTAATATTCTTCAAAAACCCTGAAGAGTTGAAGCAGCATATTTAATAATTAGATACATCTAAAAAATATTACTTTCTTACCTTTAAATAATTTTAATTATTTGTGACTTGGTAACTATATTTTTTTAGATGAAACTTAAATTTATTACCTCTTTTTGTGTCTTCTCAATTCTTGTGTCTTCAGTAAATGCGCAAGTTCAAGACTTGATTGATAGTCTAGAAAAGCAAATACCATTAACCAACGACACAACAAAAGCCAAAATTTATAATGACCTTACTTGGTATTACCGCTCTATATCTCAAGAAAAAGCGATAGCATATGGCAATAAAGCAATTGAATATTCGAAAGAAATAAATTATGCAATAGGCGAAGCCCAAGGATATAATGATTTAGCAATTATTTTTACCGATAAAAGAGACTACTCAAAATCTATAGAACTATTAGGAAAGGCATTAGAAATAAGGAAAAAATTAAAAGACGAGAAAGGAATTGCAGCCGTTTATAATAAGTTGGGTATCATCAACCAAGAAAGAGGTAACATCAAAGAGGCGTTAAACTATCAATTTGCAGCATTAAAAATATTTGAAAAACTAAAAATAGATGTTGCTGTAGGCAATACATACAATAATATTGCTGTACTGATGTACAACAATAACAACAATATAAAAGCAATTGAATATCATAAACAAGCAATTGCAATTAGAGAAAAAATAAATGATAAGGCAGGTTTAGGCGCATCCTATTTAAATACAGGAAATATTTATTTAGAAGAATTGAATTACCAAAAAGCGTATGATAATTTTCTGAAATCGACAGAAATAATGAAAGGCTTAGGTGACAAAATACTAATATCAACTGCATTAATAAACCTAAGTGCGGCTTGTGAAAAATTAAATAAATATGATGATGCTTTAAAATTTGCTTCAGAAAGCTACAATTTGAGAAAAAAAATTGGAGACAAAAAAGGTATTGCCTCTTCAGGGTTAGGACTTGCAGGTATTGAAATCCATTTTAAGAACTTAAAAAATGCCAAAAAATTAATTGACGAATCATTAAGGATAAGCATTGAAGTGGGCCTCAAAACTGAAAGAAAAAAAGCTTACGACATGCTTACATATTATTTCGAACAAACAGGAAATGTAAAAGAAGCACTATCCAATTTACATAAATCTACCTTTTTAAATGATACTATTTTTACTGAAGATAATAGTAAACAAATGGCAGAAATGAGCACACGGTTTGAGGTTGAAAAAAAAGAAAATATCAATAAAACACTAGCTGCTGAAAACTCAATAAAATCGCTTGAACTGCAAAGAAAACAGCAATTAATTTACATTAGTTTACTAATTCTATTTTTAGTTATTATTGCTTCATTCCTATTGTATAACAATTACAAACATAATCAAGAAAAACTGCTAGCTAATGAGCTTTTAAAACAAGAGCAACTAAGATTAAGGTCAATAATAATTACACAAGAAGTGGAAAGAAAAAGAATTGCTGAAGAATTACATGATGGAATTGGGCAAATGCTTTCGGCAGTAAAAATGAATGTTGCTTCTTTAGAAGTACTTGAAGAAGAAAAAGAACATTTCGAAAAAACACTAGCCTTAATTGATGATTCATGTAATGAGCTAAGAGGTATTTCTCATTTAATGATGCCAAGTTCATTAAGTAAACTTGGACTGTCGGCGGCATTGTACGAAGTGGTAGAAAAAATAAATGATGCTAAAAAAATAAAAATAGTATTAATAGAAAATGGAATTATTGAGAGGCTTGGCGATTTAATTGAAGTTAATTTATATAGAATTATTCAAGAGCTTTTACAAAACATTGTCAAATATTCTGAAGCTAAAAACGTTCAAATAAAAATAATT
>JBEIDK010000109.1:0-11337 GCA_040383485.1 Flavobacteriales bacterium | reverse complement strand
CCTATTATTAAAATTCAAATCTGGGTCATGTGATGATATAAATTTGTTGTTATCTGATATACTACTAAAATGAAAAAACACTAGCACAAAAATATCATTAACATAGAATTTTTCATTTTTTAATGATAATGTTCTCTCGTGCAAATTCCATGGCGCCATATTATATCCTACATCCCTTAATACGAATATATTGTCAAAATAACATACAAATAAATTTGCCCATAATTGATCAACAAATTGACCTTGAATCGTGTTCATATAGCAACTCTCGTATAATCTTCTTTTCCACCATTCTATACATTTGATAGATTCAATATTATTTTTTATTGCAATGAAACCTAAGTTAAAAATTCCTACTTTAAGAAATAAGGATTCCGTCATTGAACCATATTCTTTAGGAGTAACACAATGAGGGGTAACAATACATGAGTAATTTTCATTTAACAAATTATCTATTAAATCTAGAGAATTAAAAACCTCTATGTCTGGATCAAGATAAATTATATTATCATAATTACATATTTTGAAAAAATATTCGAAATAATATGGTTTAACTGATGTATTTAATTCTATAATATTATATCTTCTTTTTAAACTACAAAGTATATCATTGTCAATAATTCTATTAATTGGTAAAATATCCAAATCAGGTAACTTAACCATATTATTTGTTGTTTCAATATCGTCAACTAAACCAATTATAAATTTATAATTAGAATTAAATTTCAAAACTGAATTTCCCAAAGTAATTGCTTGGTGTAAATAATTTATACTACAAATTGTAAATACTAAAGTCATGTTAATTTATTATTTTAATTATTTTTGCGGGAATACCTGCGGCAACACAATTTGCTGGAATACTTTTTGTAACAACTGAATTTGACCCTATTATAGAATTCTCTCCAATTGTAACGTTTGGCAATATAGTGACACCTTCACCTACCCATACACTATTTTTAATGACAACTGGTCCTTTACTAATTAGGGGTCTTTTTGCAGGAATTATTCCAATCATATTTTCACTTGTATCACCATGTTGATGATCTGTTATAAAAATCCTACTTGCAAACATTACATTGTCGCCAATTTCAATGTAATTAATACAACCAATATGTATATCTGTATTGAAAATTACATCATTACCAATTAATATTTTAGGACTAAATTTAACACCGTTATATTCATCAATAGCTTCAATTCTAAATCTATGGGATGCAAACATACGATCACCGAGTGATATATATTTTTCACCTATAACTGTTCTACTTATGGGCAAAATTGTAGATGATCCGCATTTTGCGAATTTAGACTTTACAAATAACCAAAGTAACTTTTCAATTTGAATATATAAAAAAAATAAAATTCTATTCATTTATTAAATAATTTGATACTTTAAGTAAATTTTTTGAAAATAAATTAGGTAAAATTAACAATGGCAAAATAAACAGCCAAAAAAGCAGAGAATTCCCGTAATTAATATAAAGTAATTTTAAAACTTCGAGTCTTTGTGTATATGATTTGATCGGAATAATATATTGAGGTAAAAATTGAAGCATCATTTTTTTATCAATAAATTTAATTGCATTAGTTCTAAGGTTATTATCAACTAAAGTTTCTAATATGATTTTTCTAAGATTTGTTACAAAAATTCCGAAAACATTATAATTGGATGTATTATTACCCTTACAACCTATTATTGGAGTAGTAATATAGAGATAATTTTTAGAATTTTCAATTACACTAAGATACCAATGAACTTGATGTAAACTTGTACCTACAAATTTGTTGAGGTTAAATGCTTGATCTAAAATATTTTTATTTATTATATTACTTGATAAAAAAGTAATCCAATAATTAATTTTTTTTAGAAAAAAAAGGGGATTATCATATTCAATTGAGTTGAAATTTTTATTACTTAAATCCTTATTTAATTCTTTTTTATAGTCTTTTAAATACCAAGTGCTATTTAAAAATAAATAGTCGTATTTTAATGTTTTTATTTTATCGAACAATAATATTAATTTATTATCAAAAATAAAATCATCGTCAGCTAATATCCAAAGATATTGACCAGAGGATTTATTATAGCAATTAACAATATTTAAATCAGCGCCAATATTGATATCATTTCTAAAATATTTAAATCTATTATCTATTTTAAGAAAATATTTTACAATTTCTTTTGTGTCGTCAGTTGAACAATTATCTGAAATTATAATTTCAATATCATTAGCAAAATTAATAAAATATAATTGTTTTAATATCTGGTTTAAATTATGATTTAATAGGGCACTTCTATTAAATGTAGGAATACAAATTGAAAGTAAGACTCTATTCATGATTGTGCCATTCGATTTTTTTTCTTCTAAATATAAATAATCCATGGATTAAGGCAATTAACATAACCAATAAAAATCCAAATGTCATATAGTTTATGTTTTTTAGCTTTGCTGTTATATATAATAGCAGCAGATTTAAAAAAGCACTTAGTAAGGAATTATATAAAAAAGGTTCTTCTTTATGGCATCTTAAATATGTGGCTATACTATTATTGATATAGATAATAATAGTAGATATTGATAAAAAAATAGTGGATGTTATTGGAAGAAACCTATTTTCAAAAGCAGAATATTTACTATGTTTTAATAAATATAATAAAACAAACATTATAATAAAACTTAAAACCATAATAAATAAAGATTGTTTAAGTGTATTTATAAATTTGTAGTTTAAAATTTGATACTCTTTTTTAGCAATATGCATCGAAAAAATTGTAACCTTTGTTAACATCCAGCTATTCGTAAGTCCAAATATACCGTTAATTACCGCTTGTGTTAACCCCATCTGTCCTGCAAGCTGAGGTCCAAAAGTTGAAAATATAACAGGATTAAATAATTGAAATATTAAATATCCACTAACCCAACTCATCGCAATCTTAGTTTGATATGGCAGTATTTCTTTTTTCCAAGAAAATGTTTCTGGTATCTTACTTATATGTAAGATTTTGTATAAAATATCTTTAGCTTCTGAATAATTAAACCAAATTAGAATAATTATAAAATACAAAAAGTTTGAGATTGCAAATGCATATAAATTAGTTTTGAATAGGATTAAAATTATAAAAAAAATAGAAGTAATAACTACATTGAAAAATTTTAATTTAGCTACTTTTTCAACTTTTCCTAGGCCTTCATAATAAAATAAAATAGAGGAAAAAAAAAGGTTAAATGAGGTTGATAATGTTAAAAGGCACCATGGCCCCTTCCAATTAACACTGTATTCTATTGTACTATATTTTGTAAAAAAGATAAATCCCACAATAGTTAATACTATTAATAAAATAATAGACATTACAAAAAACCATTTTAATGTAAATTTTAGTAATGAGCTAATTCTTGAAAGGCTTATTTCATTACCGATTAAATTAGTGCCAACCCATTCAAGTTTAGACTTTTCATGTGCTACAAACTGAGTTATTATACTTGAAAATCCAAGTTCAAATAAGACTTGAATTGCTAATAGACTAGAAAATGTGTAATAAAATCCTTGTTCTATCGTCGTAAAATATTTCGCAATAAGATAAATCGCAATGAAGCTTTTTAATACAACAAAAATTTGAGAAAACAGAGTAAAACTTATTGCCTTGTCTATGCCAATTATTTTTAAGAATTTTTTTAGGTTTATAATAATGTTTAAAATTAATTTGTTGAGAAAATATTTGTAATTGAGAATATATAAAGTTTTCATAAAATAAAATAAAAAGTGATTTTAGTCTTATTTGAATTTTATACTTATCACTAATAAGTATTCATTAAGTTTATCATGTAAAACTATCAATTGTTCTTTTAAAACCTTGCCTTGTTCCAACTTTAGGAATCCATCCTAATTTCATTATTTTTTCAATATTTGGAGAATTACGTAAAATTGGACTTTTTAAATATTTATTATCATTATTTTTATGTATTTTTTTAATAACTTTAATTTTGTAATCTGGATAAATCCCGGCAATTATTTCTGCTAATTCTAATATGCTGTGTTCTTGATTTGGATTCCCCATATTATAAGCTTGTCCATCATCACCCTTCACTACAATATTCAAAAAACCAAGTGTCGCGTCGGTTAAATAACAAAAAGCTCGAATCGCGGAACCATCACTTTTCATGTTAATATTCTCTTTATTTACAACATTAGATACAAAATCCGCAAATACACGACCATCAGTTAATGACATTCCTGGCCCATATGTATGAAAAGGTCTTACGATTTTAACTTTTACTCCAAATTGTGAATGATAACTTACGCAAATATTTTCTCCCATCCTTTTACTTTCAGCATAGCAAGCTCGAACTTGAGTTGGATTAAGATAGCCAAATGAATCTTCCTTTATTGGAATATCTTTACTGTTTACTTCTCCGTAAACTTCTCCTGAACTAAAAAATAGAAATGATTCAACTTTATGATCTTTTGCCAAATTTAATAGATTTATTGTACCTAGTATGTTGGCATTTAATGTCCCAACAGGGTCTAATCCAAAATAAATTGGACTAGCTTGACTTGCAGCATGTATAATATAATCTATTTTTTCAATCGAGTTATAAGGGTAACTAACATCATGTTGTATTAATTTTAACCTAGTATCATCGCTCCAATCCGAAAATCTCTTATATGCTTTATCTAAAGTTCTAACTAATGCGATAACTTTAGTATTATAAATTGGATCTAAACTTAGAAATGTTTCAACTAAATATGCAGGAAGAAACCCAGCTGCTCCTGAAATTAAAATAGTTTTATTTTTAAACTTTTCGAAATGGTTAAAATTTGATAAAATTTCAGCTATATCTTCATTAATTATTTTATTTGATATCATTTACTTTAAAAGATTAGTTTAGAAAAAATATGTTTTACATGTAATATTTTTACCAAGTTTTCCATTTTGCTTCACCATTTTTCCAAAGTTCTTCTAATTCAATTCTATCTCTTAACGCATCCATTGGTTTCCAAAAACCATAATGTTTATATGCAGCAAGTTGCTTATCATTTGCGATTTCCAAAAGGGGTTTTTTCTCCCATTGAACATCATCCATTTCGCCATTTAAATACTTAAAAATCTCAGGTTCTAAAACAAAAAAGCCGCCATTAATCCACATACCGTCACCTTTCGGTTTTTCTATGAATTGTTCAACTATTCCATTTTCACTCATTTCAATATTCCCAAATCTACCTGGCATTTGTATTGTAGTTAATGTTGCAATTTTTTTTTGTTCTCTATGATATTTTAATAAATCATCAATATTAATATCTGCAACGCCGTCACCATAAGTTAACATAAAGGTTTGGTCTCCTATATATTTTTGAATTCTTTTTATTCTTCCAGCAGTATTTGTCAATAATCCCGTATCAACAAGTGTTACTTTAAATGATTCTGTCTTTGAAAGATGTACTTCTATTTTATTATTTTGTAAGTCTATTGTTACATCTGAATTATATAAATAATAATTTAAAAAATATTCTTTAACTAGATGTGCTTTGTACCCTAAACATATGACAAAATCATTATGTCCATATGATTCATATATTTTCATTATATGCCATAGTATTGGCTTTCCGCCAATTTCCACCATAGGCTTTGGTCTGGCTTCCGTTTCTTCCATTAGTCTAGTTCCAAGTCCACCTCCTAAAATAACTATTTTCATTTTAAATGATTTTTTTAATTGAATATATTACTTAATCAATTTATTCCAAAGAATTGTTCTTTTCAAGGACTCTTCAATATTGAATGCAGGCTTTATATTTAAATGATGTTCTATTTTTGTCATTTTCGGAATATCAAAAATTGTTTCATTATAAGTATCTTTCGAAGATCTTATTTTAATTTCAATTTCGCTATTGATTATATTTTTAATCTTATTTGCTAGTTCAACTAAGGTCATCGGACAAGAACTTCCAAGATTATATGCTTCTCCGACCTTACCTTGAGCTAAAATATTTAAAACGAAGTAAGCAAGGTCACTACCATACATATAACTTTTTGTAGTTAACTCATTACCGAGGATTCTTATTGGACCACCTAACATTGAATCTCTAATGAAATTATTCACAGCCCAAGGTTTATCTAATGTTTGAAATGGGCCAATAAAAGCAAAAGGACGAGTGATGATTATCGGCAAATGCAATTCAGACATATAAGCTTTGCAAAGGGTCTCAGAAATTCTCTTTGACTCAGCATATACATCTTGGAAATTTAAACAATCAATTGTTGATTTAGATTCGTCAATTGGGATTGTAGTATAATTACTCCCATATATTTTATTAGAACTAAAGTGGATTAACTTAATTAAATTTGGTAATCGTGAGGCTAAATCAAGTATATTTTGCGTCCCTTTATAAAATGTGTCAATTGTTTTAATTGGGTTTGAAACATGTTCTCTTGAATCAGGAGAACCTGCTGCATGTAAAACATAATTTAAAGTATTAGGCAATTCTTTTACATTTTTAATATCAGATCTTATATATTGAATATATTTGAATTTAGAATAATTATTTTTTGAAACTGCATTTCTTGACAATAGATATATGGATATATTGAAATTGAAATTTTCATTTAAATATATGACCATCTCTGTAAGCCAGGTTCCAACAAAACCAGTTCCTCCTGTAATTAGTATTTGACTACTTCTTAATTTTTCTAAATTTGAAATATTTACGCAAGATTTTGCGCAATCTTCTTGTATCATTCGAATTATTTTTTCTTTGTTACCAAATCCATTACAACTTCAATAATTAGATCCTCTTGTCCACCAACAACTCTTCTATTTCCCAATTCAACATAAACATCTCTTGGATCAACACCATATTCTTTAGAAATTCGATTAACATGTTTTGCAAATCCAGAAAACACTCCAGAAAGTCCACTTATAACACTTTCAGATTTTATATATGGCACCATTTGAAGAATATGTTTTTCAGCTAAATCTGCTGCGTCAAGTATTTTATACAAATCTACCCCAGTTATATAATTCATTTTTTCAAGCACTGCAATCAATACCTCTAATTGTGCATTACCAGCTCCTGCACCAAATCCTCTAGCAGTGCCGTCTAAAATTTTAGCTCCTGCTTGAATTGCAGCTATTGAATTTGCAATACCCATTCCTAAATTATTATGAGCATGAAAACCAACAGGTACTTTTAATCCATTTACCAGCTTACCGATTTTTTCGTCAACATCAGCTGGCAAATATGCACCTGCTGAATCCATCAAAATAATTCCTTCTGCACCATAAAGTTCCATTTTTTGTGCTTCTTGTAATAAAGTTTCAGCATTTGCCATATGACTCATCATCAATACACCATAAGCCTCTTTGCCCTTCTCTCTAACATAACCAAGATGGCGTTGAGTTATATCTGCTTCTGTGCAATGCGATGCAACTCTAACCACATCAACACCTATTTCCAATGCCAAACTTAGATCTCTCTTAATTGTTGCAAAACCTGGTATTACATGAATGCCTAATTTACTTTTATAAAGATTTTTTCTTGCTGTCTCTAATAATGTTTTGTCATCAGTAAGACTTAATCCTACTTGCATAGATGATGCTCCTAATCCATTTCCATGTCCAACTTCTACAATTGGAACGCCTGCCTCATCTGCTGCTTTACAATATAAAGCTACATGTTCAGCTGTAAGCTGGTGTGCAATTGCATGACTACCATCCCTTAACGTTGGATCGCTTATTAGTATATTGTTAGTCATTTTAATTAATGTTATTTTGAACTTTTGAAAATTTCTCTGCCACTGCTATTGCAGCACAATTAATTATATCTAAATTACCTGCATATTTTGGCAAATAATCTCCTAGCCCCTGAGCTTTTACCATAATAACAATACGACCATTTTCATAAATTGGAGGTACAAGCAATGTATATCCTGGGACATATGACTGTATCTTTATAAGTATTTCATTAATTTCTAAATTTAGTTTTTCCATATCTGGATTTTCTACAAGTGCAAAAATTGTAGTTTGCATATCAATACAAGGTTCAGCTGGATTAAGATTTAGTATCGCTTTTGAATTAAGGACATTAGCAAATAGTTTTATTCCTTGTTCTGTAGTATCTACATATTCATCTAGATTAAGTCTTGTAGCAGGTCCAGCACTTCTTGAAGCAATACTTGAAACAACTTCAATGTATTGTATATTCTTTTGAGATTTACCAATTGCATATGCCATTGGTATTGAAGCTTGTCCGCCACAAGTAATCATATTAATATTTCTTTCTCTCATTATTTCATCTAAATTAACCGCAGGAATACATAAAGCTCCAAGTTTTGCTGGAGTCATATCAATTACAATTTTTCCAAGTTTATCTATTACTTCCCAATGATCTTTCGCGTCTTTGGCCGATGTGGCGTCAAACACTAAATCTATATTGTCAGAATTTTTCACGATTCCATTAATACTTTCATCAGAAACTCTGACACCCATATTAATTGCCTTTGCCATACCAGGAGATGATAGGTTTCTTCCAACAAATAAAACACAAGTTAAATATTCAGATCTCTGTACTTTTATTAGTAAATCTGTTCCAATGTTTCCACTACCAATAATAGCTACTCTAATTTTTTTCATGAAACATTATTTTACTTTTATTTTCATTGATTTTTTATGCATTCCAGAATACATATTTTCTTGTAGTTCAACTCTTGAAATAAATGGCGAAAGGTCTTCAAGTGGAGGTGATACAAGTGTTCCATCTTCCTGAATTGCTAAACTAAGTTTAGGAACAAAAAGTTGTTGGGGGTGCATAAAAACTTCGCATATTAATGGTTCTTCTAGATTTTGAATTTCAGGTATAACTTTTTCAAAATCCTCCCAAGTTTTAATGATGTATGAAGGCAAACCAAACGCTTTTGCTACTGCACTGAAATCTGGACATGTTACCCCGGTATTTTTATCAACAGCTGCTTTTCTTCCACTAAATAGTGCATTTTGAGTATGCTTAATCATTAAATATCCATCGTTGTTGAAAATTATAATTTTAATGGGCAATTTATTATGTACAATTGTTTGTAATTCTTGTAAATTCATCATCATTCCTCCATCACAATTTAAACATAAAACCTCGCCCCTATTTGTTGCAATTGAAGCACCAATTGCAGCTGGTAAACCATATCCCATCTCACCCAAACCAGTAGATGTCATTAATCTTTGTCCCTTAGCAATTCTTAATACTTGATGACCACTTAATAAAGCAGTACCCATATCTGTTGTTATAATTTGTTTATCTTTTAAATGGCTATTTAACTTTTCCATAAATGTGTAAGAATTTATAAAACCATCAACATCTGGGTGATCAGTTTCATTAACCCATGGATATTTTAATTTAAAATAATTACACTTTTCAATCCATTCAGAATATGATTCATTTTTTGATTTCTCATTAACATTAATCATCGATGTTATAAAATCTCTTGCATCTGCATTAATTTTAAAGTCAACTTTTGCACCCAGCTTGTTTATTTCATTTTTATCAATATCAACAAAGGCAATTTTTGCATCTCTTGCAATTTCACTTATATCATATCCTATTTGAGAAATTGCTAACCTTGTACCAATACAAATTAATAAATCACAATTTTGTAAAACAAAATTAGCGCAGCGTTGTCCATAAGTCCCCGCTCTTCCAAATACTAGAGGATGAGATGAGTCAACTAAATCAATTCCTGCCCAAGAAACAATTGTAGGGATATTGAATTTGTTAATTAAAGTTTCTACCTGTGATGCTGCTCCTGCAAGTCTGATTCCATTTCCAAGCCAAAATAATGGTCTTTTTGAATATGTTAATTGTTCAAGTAATTCATTGATTTTAAAATCTAATTCGGATTCATTAAGAATATCTAAAGATTTTAATTTTGAAATATTGTTAGTTCTTTCTAGAATATTTATTTTTGCTGATTGTATATCCATTGGTATGTCTATCCAACACGGTCCAGGTCTTCCATTAGTGCAAATAGCTAGTGCGTTTTCTAAGATACTAATTGTATCATTAGGATCTAACACTCTTTCAGTATGTTTAGTTACCTTTTCAACCATATGTAAACTATCATATCCTTGAACCCCCCACATTCTCACATCTTTATGCAAATCAATGTATTTTGAATTCTCATTCCCGGAGATAATGATTCCAGGAATTGAGTCGGCCCATGCACTAACAACACCTGTTACACCATTTGTTGAACCACCACCTGTAGTTAAAAGGGCAGCTGTAATACAACCTGAAGTTCGATAATAAGTTTGCATTGCCATACATGCTGCTTGTTCATGATGCACACAAATAATTTCAGTATATCCAAGTGTATGGATTGAATCAAAAATATGCGCATTCCCAGCGCCAATTATGCCAAAAACATGTTTAATTTCTTTTTCTTTAAGAAATTCGGCAATTAAATCACTTACTTTTTTTTGCATATTTTAAAAATTATTTTTAATGTACGTCCTAACTACATTAATAACATAATCATAATGAACTTTATTTATGCCAGGCCATACGCCAAGCCAAAATGAATTGTTCATAATCAAATCGGTATTTTTTAAATCATCAATTTTTCGATGATTTAAATTATAATATGCAGGTTGTCTTAAAAGGTTTCCGCCAAAAAACAATCTAGTACCAATTTTATTTTGTTCTAAGTATTCAACAAATTTATTCCTATCTAATGGGCTACCCTCTCTTATGGTTAACATAAAGCCAAACCAACTAGGTTCGGAATTATCAGTTGCTTTTGGTAATATGAAATGTTCTTCAAACTCCTTAAACATTTCAGAAAGGATTGCATGGTTCTCTTTTCTTCTTGCAACAAAATGATCTGCTTTGGTTAATTGACTTAAGCCCACAGCCGCTTGCATATCGGAAACCTTTAAGTTAAACCCGATATGAGAATAGGTGTACTTATGATCATATCCTTCGGGCAAATCCCCCAATTTTTGACAATAACGCTCACCGCATGTATTATCCGTTCCTGGAGCACACCAACAATCTCTACCCCAATCTCTAAAACTTTCGGTAATTTTTTTAAGGGAGGCATTGTTTACTAAAACTGCACCACCCTCACCCATTGTGATATGATGTGCAGGATAAAATGATAGTGTTGCTAAATCGCCAAAGGTGCCTGTTTTTTTACCATCATAGGTTGCACCTAAAGAATCACAATCATCTTCCACTACCCATAAATTATACTTTTTAGCAATTGCCATTACAACACTTAAATTAAATGGATTACCCAACGCGTGCGCAATCATTATTGCTTTTGTTTTAGGCGTTATTGCTTTTTCGATATCT
>JBEIDK010000108.1:0-11420 GCA_040383485.1 Flavobacteriales bacterium | reverse complement strand
TCCAATGATAAGGCATAATTCAAGAATTCATCATCAGGTGTTTCTTCAAGCATTTTTAAAATGGCTTGCTTACGATTATCCATTTATTAATTAATTATTGATGTAAATAAAACACAATTTATTGTTTTTTAGAATGATATTACTTGGGTTCTATTTGTATGCTTTTACAAATTTTAAGAATGCCTTGATTAAATTATTTTTAGCTTCGCCCAAATGAAAATTAAAGAAATGAATAAATCAAACATCTTTTTGAGTATAGTTGTTCTGTTATTTTTGAGCTATAGTAATAAATCGCAAGGTTTTGAGCTAAAAGGAAAACTAAAGAATGCCAATAAAAAGAAAATAGTGCTTGATGCGCTTAGCATAAGTGGAGTAAAGTCAATTGATTCAACCATAACAAACGAATCAGGAGATTTTAATTTAAAGATAGCAACAATTGAATCAGGATTCTATAGACTACACAGTGATATTCCAAAAAGTTATTTAATCCTTTATTTAAACAATCAAGAGAAGATAAATTTAACAGGTGATTTAAATAATCTTCAATCAACTAGCGTTATAAAAGGTTCTCCTGAATCTGAAAAAATGTTGGCAGTAAACATGGAATTACAAAAAACGCTACTGAGAAGTGATTCATTAAACAATGTCTTTAATGGATATGCAAACTCTCCTCAAAAAGATTCAATAATTCCGATACTTCAAGCAGAATATCAAAATTTAATGACTAGTGAGAACAGGTATTTAAAAAAGTTCATTCAAGAAAATCCAACGTCATTAACTACACTAACATTCATTGATAAGATGGATAAGGATCAAGATTTTAAAACATATAAATTTTTGGACGAAAACTTGATAAAAGCATATCCAACAAATCCTTATGTTTTAGATTTTCATAAAAGAGTTATAGATATGGGTAAACTTATGGAAGGAAGTCCTGCTCCAGATTTTACGCTTAATACTCCCGAAGGAAATAAAATTAGTCTTTCATCATTTAAAGGTAAAGTTTTGTTAGTAGATTTTTGGGCATCATGGTGTGGACCTTGTCGACAAGAAAATCCAAATGTAGTTAGAATTTATAATCAATATCATGAGAAAGGTTTCGAAATTTTAGGTGTTTCATTAGATAAGTCTAAAGAAAAATGGGTTGAAGCAATTGCTAAAGACAAATTAACTTGGAACCACGTAAGTGACTTAGGACAATGGTCATCTGCAGTAGTTCCTTTGTATGGCATTACTGGCATACCATTAACTATTTTAGTTGACCGTAATGGAAATATTGCAGCCAAAAGTTTAAGAGGTAAAGAGCTAGAAAGTAAGGTAGCTGAACTTCTGGTGAAACAATAAATTGAATGAACTTACCAAAAGGTAAAAAAATATATTTTGCTTCTGATTTTCATTTGGGAGTTCCAAACGAAGCAAGCAGCAACAAGCGAGAGAAGTTAATCTGTACTTGGCTTAAATCTATTAAGTCGGATTGTTTTGAATTGTATTTGGTTGGAGATGTTTTTGACTTTTGGTTTGAATATAAGGAAGCTATTCCAAAAGGATTTGTAAGAATTCAAGCTGCTATTGCAGATTTCACTGATAGCGGAATACCCGTTTACTACTTTACTGGAAACCATGATATGTGGGTTTTTAATTATTTCGAAAAAGAGCTGGGAGTAAAAATGTTTCGTGCTCCCATAGAAAAAATATATAACGATAAAATTTTTTATATAGGACATGGCGATGGCTTAGGTCCTGGTGATTATGGTTACAAGTTTATTAAGAAAGTTTTTGCAAATAAATTATGTCAATGGGCATTTGCCAGGTTGCATCCAAATTTTGGTTTGGGTTTAGGAAATTTTTGGAGTAGAAAAAGTAGGCATGCAACAGGTACTTCTGATGAAATATACCATGGTGATGACAAAGAGTTTTTGGTAGTTTATTGCAATGAGGTGCTAAAAAATAAATACTACGATTATTTTATTTTCGGACATAGACACTTGGTACTTGATATAGAACTTAACAATAAAAAATCAAGATATTTTAATCTTGGAGATTGGATTAAATACAATAGTTATGGTGTTTTTGATGGAGATAATTTCAAAATTGAAACCTATCATTTAGAACAAACCTAAAATAGATTCTCCCTTTTTTACGTCTAAAAAATAAGCATCAATACCAGCTTTAATAGCGCCGTCGATATGTTGCTTGCTATCATCAATAAATAAAATTCTATTGGTATTCAATTGATGAGTATTAATTACATATTCAAAAATGTCATGATTAGGTTTTCTTAAGTTTATTTCATGCGATAGATAAACCTTTTCGAAAAGGTTTTTAAAGTTATTCCAACCATACAATTTCTCAATCTGATTAGAAAAACTCTTGGCGTGTATTTCATTGGTGTTACTAAGCAAAAATAGTTGGTGAGATTGGCTTAGCTTTTCTAAAATACTAATTCTTTGTTCAGGTAAATTAAGTAATAATGCGTTCCAAGCTTCTTCAATTTGTTTGTTTGTTAAATCGAGTTTAGATATTCTTCTTACTTCATTGTAAAATCCACCCGGACTTATTTTACCTGTCTCTAAATCGTCAAATAATTTATGCTGTTCTGCCTGAGAGTACCAATTGTCAAAGCCAATGAATCCAAGTTTTTCAAATGCTTTAACCGATAGATTGTAATCAATATTCAAGATTACACCACCAAAATCAAATATTAAAGTATCGTATTTTTCTAAATTTATTTGCATCTCTCGAGTTTATTCTAAGGAATTTAAGTGTTGAAGTGCAATAGATATCTGCTCTTCAGTTCCTTTAAGCTGTTTGTAGCAAAGGTCAACAAGAGCGCTAGCCTTTTCAATTTTCTTAGGCAACTGGTCAATGGTTACAAGTTCATCTTGTAGTTCGTTTATTATAATATTTAACTCATCGCTTGCTTGAGTGTAGCTGTACTTTTTTGCCATTTTATTTAAATATTTATTGTAGCATCAACTGTTTCGTTTAAAAATTGAATTTTAACTTTATCGTTGTTCACTAATTCAGTTCCATTAATTATTACATTGTTTTGGTGAGATATAATAGCAAATCCTCTTGCAAGAACGTTTTGTGGAGAAAGTAATTTTATAGATAATTTATATTTTTCCAATTCATGTATTTGATGCTCAATAATTTTTTTTGCATTGTCAATTATTTCTCTTTTAGCATTGGCTAAATTAGATTTTTCGTTTTCAAATAAATGTTGTGCTAATGCAATTATTTCTTGATAGGAGTGATTAATATTCTGTTCAAAAACATAATTGTTATCAACAATAAAATTTGCAACTTTTGTTGGCGTTTTTAAGGCTTTATTACTCATTAAATCAGCAATAGAAATATTTCTTTCATGGCCAATACCGGTTAGTATAGGTGTTGCGAAACCTGCAATGCTTTGGGCAAGATAATAGTTTTCGAATGCAGTAAAATCTGTTTGTGAGCCTCCACCTCTTGCAATAACAATTACATCATATTTTTTTGAACCATTATTTATTATTCTCAATTGATTTAAAATTGATTCAGAAGCGTTTTCTCCTTGTATTTGGGTAAGATATTCATCTATTAAAAAATGGTAAGAATATTTATTGTTTTCAAGTTCATGAATAAAATCTCTTTGCCCATCGCTGTTAGGAGCAGTTATTAAAGCTATACATCTTACTACAGCTGGTATTAATTGTTGTTGGTTAAAGGTAATGTAGTTTTCGCCATCAAATTTTATAATTGATTCATTTTCTTTTACAAGTTTATCTAATACAAGTTTTCTCTCTAACTCAATGTTTCCTATGGTATAACTAGCATCAATTTTTAAAATGTTCAGTTTTAATCCATATTGACTGCTAAAGTTAACAGTAATAAGCATCAAAAGATTAATGTTTTTTTCAAATTTTATTCCTGTTGTTTTTTCAAATTCTTGAATTATGTGGTATGTATTCCTCCAAATTACAGCCTCTAATTTGGCTTTTATTTTAGCTCCTTCTTTTTCAACAAGTGTTAAAAAACAGTAGCTGCGGTCATAGTAATTTTTAATATCACTAGTTTCTGCAATTACCCATATTGGCCTATCAATAAAAGTTGCGTCAATGCTGTCCGAGATAATCGAAGCTAAATCTGATAATGATATGTGTTTTGGAATGCTCAATTTTTTTGTAAAGAAAAAAAAAATTGCGAATAATTATCTGAATGAAACAATTGTTACACTGTTGTAATGTAATTTTATACTTTATTTGTACTATAAATTATTTAAAAATGGGAACTCAACAAATAATAATTCTTTTATTGATTGGAATAGTTGCGGGTGCATTAAGCGGTATGTTCGGTATTGGAGGTGCTATTTTTATTGTACCTGCGTTGGTTTATTTTCTAGGTTATAATCAGTTCAAAGCACAAGGAACTACGCTAGCAATTTTTGTATTGCCAGTTGGAATTTTAGGCGCTATGAATTATTACAAAGCAGGAAACCTAGATATTAAAACCGCCTTGA
Organism: Flavobacteriales bacterium; assembly: GCA_040383485.1. Lineage (GTDB taxonomy): Bacteria > Bacteroidota > Bacteroidia > UBA4408 > UBA4408 > JBEIDK01. The sequence continues at coordinate 6,922 of JBEIDK010000108.1, read as the reverse complement.
TAATATGTTCAACATTTATTTTCGGCAGTTATTTTGGCTCTAAACTTATACTCGGTATGGATCAACAATTAGTAAAGAAAATTTTTGGGGGTATTATTATGCTAATATCTTTGAAAATGATTTTCGGAAAATAAATGAGTTCCAAAAGTGAATGGTCAGAATTGGTTGAAGGTTTTAGACTATTTCTCAAATTAGAAAAGTCACTTTCTGCAAATAGTATCGAAGCTTATTTGCGTGATGTAAGTAAATTAGAGAACTATTGTGCTATTGCCAAAATAACATTACTTCCTCAAAATTTATCGTATAAAAACATATCAGATTTTGTAATTTTTATACATCAACTAGGTGTTAGCAATACCTCTCAAGCAAGAATAATTAGTGGTATTCGGGCTTTTTACAAATACCTACTTATTGAAGATTTAATCAATGAAGACCCTACTGCGTTATTAGAAGGGCCAAAGTTAAAGAGAACTTTGCCTGACATTCTTACAATTGATGAAATAGATAGTATGGTTAATAGCATAGATTTAAGTGATAAACATGGTCAACGAAACAAAACAATAATTGAAGTGCTTTATGGATGCGGTTTGCGGGTAAGCGAATTATGTGACCTTAAAATTTCAAATATAAATTTTGAGGATGAGTTTATAAAAGTCAAAGGAAAGGGGTTAAAAGAAAGATTAGTTCCTCTTGGTAAGCCTGCTGCAAATAATTTAAAATTATACTTAACTGCAATTAGAAATAATATTAACATACTAAATAATTTCGAAGATTATGTTTTTATTAATAATCGAGGAAAAAATTATTCCCGTGTAATGATATTCTATATTATTAAAGAATTAACTAAAAATGCGGGCGTTACAAAAATAATTAGTCCTCACACTCTAAGGCATTCATTTGCATCGCATATGGTTGATGGGGGTGCTGACCTGCGTGCAGTGCAAGAAATGCTAGGACATGAAAGTATTGTAACTACCGAAATTTATACACATATTGATAATTCTTATTTGCGTGATGCAATTATTCAATTTCATCCAAGAGGAAAATTTTAGTAAAGAAGAATAAAAAACTAAATTTGATTTTTAGTTATGATGTTACTTGAATTTAAATTACCTAGTTTTCTACATTTTGGATGGCTTGATTTTATTGATGTTCTGCTAGTAGCTGTTTTACTGTTTCAGCTCTACAGAATAGTTCGTGGAAGCGTTGCCATCAATATCTTTATTGGTATTATTTCTGTTTATTTTTTATGGCTAATTATGCGCGCCTTTAAAATGCAATTACTTAGCACTATTCTAGGTCAATTTATTGGTGTAGGTGTTATAGCAATAATTATAGTTTTTCAGCAAGAGTTAAGACGGTTTCTATTATTAATAGGTACTTCTGGCTTTTTAGGAAAAGGTTCATGGCGCAAAGCATTTAAAACTATAAATGATGAAACAAAGTCAGGTAAGTTAGATATTTTGGCAATTGTAAGGGCTTGCAAAAACATGTCAACAACCAATACAGGCGCAATTATTATTATTCAAAACAAAACCGATTTAAGTTTTTATATTAATACCGGCGATACCATTGATGCGCAAGTGAATATGAGGTTATTGGAAAGCATATTTTATAAAAATAGTCCTTTACATGATGGCGCAGTTATTATTTCTAATAATGAAATTAGGGCAGCACGATGTGTATTGCCAATTTCGGACAATCCGGAACTCCCTAATGATATTGGTATGAGACATAGAGCAGCAGCAGGAATAACGGAGTCAACCGATGCTTTAGCAATTATTGTGAGTGAACAAACGGGTAAAATATCAATCTCAAAAAACGGAGTTTTAATGTTGGATATTAATGGTGATGAATTGAAAGCGCAACTAGAAAATCAATTGATATGATATTTAAAAATAGAACAGAGCAAGGCCTATTCTACGAAATAAAAGGTAATTATGAATCGGAGAAAATAATTGTTTTTTTAAATGGACTTTCACAATCAACGCTGGCATGGGCATTTATGTTGCCATTTTTCGAAAAGGATTATAAAATACTTTTATTAGATTTTATATTTCAAGGACAAAGTGATAAAGAAGGCGACTATAAAAATTTTGATGCACATGCCGAAGATGTAATTAATTTATTACAGTATCTTAAATTTGGGAAGGTAAATGTTTGCGGAATTTCCTATGGTAGTTTAGTAGCTCAAAACATGGCAGTAAATTATCCACTAGCTATCGAAAAATTGTTTCTACTCTCTACTTTTGCTCACAAATCAGAATATTTTAAAGCTATTGAGTTATCGTGGCAAAGAGCTGTTGAAATGGGCGGTTACAATATGTTGCTTGATGTAATGTTACCTCAAGTGTTAGGCGAAAATTATTTTGAGAATCCAATCATCCCAATATCTATTTTAAAGCAATCGCGACAAGGAGTTAATGAAAATAATGAGGCATTATTAAAATTAATGCGAGCAACACTCGAAAGAAAAGATTACAGAGAAGAGTTGAAAAAAATAAAAATTCCAACATTAATTATACATGGTAGGTTTGATAAGTTAATACCCGTTTCTCTGGCAATTGAGGTTCATAATTCAATAAAAAATTCAGAGTTTGAAATTATTGAAAGTGCCGGACATACTTTAAACCTAGAAGCAGCAATTGAAACTTCACAATTAATGATGACATTTTTAGCATAATATTCTCATAATCATACTTAAAAATTATTGCTTTGCAATTATAAGTAAGGGTTGCCAAATCATAATTAACCTATTCTTCTGCAACAACGCTTTGCACTTCAGGTATCATACGTTTTAAAAGACCTTCTATTCCAGCTTTTAAAGTCATGGTACTTGAGGGACAACCTCTGCAAGATCCTTGCAATATAACGGTAACGATGCCATTTTTAAATGATTTAAAAACAATGGCCCCACCATCCGATTCTACAGCTGGTTTAATATACTCGTCCAATATTTGAACAATTTTTATGTCAATCTCATTTGTTATTGTCTCCTGAACTTCAGCATTTTCTATAATTGCTGATTTTTCAGTAACTATTGCCTGTGCGAAAATAGGTTTACCACTACCAATATATTCAGTTAAAAAATCGCGCATTGGGATGGTAACTTCTAGATTTTCATAATCCGAATGCTTAACTATTGTAATAAAGTTTGAAGCAAAAAACATACTTTTTACAAATGGAAATTTGAAAAGTTCCTGAGCCAATGGAGAATATTTTGCTTCACTAGCAAAAACAAACTCTATACCATCTCCATCAATTAGTCTTCTATCAGAAACAAATTTTAAGGAGTTAGGATTTGGTGTTTCTTCAGTGTGAAAGTTTACTGGAATTTTTTGTTCTGTTGTCATTTTTTTTAATTTGTAATTCTTAATTTATATCCATCCCAATAGCATGCATACTTTTTTAAAGGTCTTGATGCTGGCCCTTTTATAATTCCGCCATCAGTAATAACCCATTGAGACCCACTGCAACTATCAACGGCAGTTATTTGCGTGTTGTCAACTTCAACCCTACAATTATTTTCTGGCTTGTATGTGCTATGTCTATCAAGAGCATTAAAAATATCAGCACTCACCCTATATACAATAATTCCCTGAGAACCTCCTGTTATATAAACCCATCCTCCCGGAGTTTGTAATTTATTGAATGATGGGTCATTTGGATAAATAGTTAAATTTACTGCAATGTTAGGAATGTTAGCGTTTTCATTATTTTTATTGCACGAACACAATAAATAAATAAAGAGGGCACAAACAATATATTTGAAAATATTCAAAATGGAAAATTATTATTGGCAAATTTATAAAAATGTAATTTGTAAAGTTTTGTTTTGCTTTTTTTAGCATACATATTCTTTTCGAAAATAGCGGATAGGTTTTTTTCAAAAATTTTTTTCAAAAAACATGCTATGCTTTAAGATACTTTTTTGCTTCATAAATCAAAGCAGGAAAGACTAGTGGACATAAATTTTCTGTTTATGACTTGGATACTAATTTCAAAATGAGGCCAGACTTTTCACTTTTATTAATACATCGTGTATGTAAATTATTATTTTCGCCTCGAATGTTAAAAATCTTTCCTTCGCTTCAAGTACTTGCCATTCCTGATTTTAAGAATTTTATCATTGGTAAATTCTTGCTTTCATTTGCCATTAGAACCATGCATGTTATTTTAGGCTGGCTCATTTATTCTGAAACCCATAATGAATTTCACTTAGGACTGGTAGGTTTAAGTGAAGCAATTCCGTTTATAACTTTAACTCTTTATGGTGGGCATATCGCCGATATAAAAAGTCGTAGAAATATTGTAGTCATTTGCAGTTTAATATATATGTGTATTGCATTTCTTCAATTATTTTTTACACATAATTTTCAATTTGTTTATTCCAATTATGGGCTATTTCCATTTTGGATTTTGATTGGACTAGCTGGCATTACTCGAGCATTTTATGCCCCTGCAAATGGTGCACTTGTGGCTCAGGTGGTACCTAGAAGTATGTTTGTTTACAGTGCAACTTTTAATAGTTTGGCTTATGACATGGGCAGTATTTGCGGACCAGCCATTGCGGGATTACTTTATGCATATTATGGTCATGATGTAGCATTTGCATTTTTATTTTTAATGATTTTCTGTAGTGTTTTTTTCATGACACGTATCTCTAAAATAGCTCTTCCACCAAAACCAACCCATGAGAATATTTTTGACAGCCTTAAGCAAGGATTAAAATTTGTATTTAAAACGCAACAATTAATAGGAGCATTTGCGCTAGATATGTTTGCTGTACTATTTGGTGGTGCTATAGCCATGCTACCTGCATATGCTGATAAAGTTTTACATTGCGGACCAAAAGGTTTAGGTTATTTACAAAGTGCTATGGCAATAGGAGCAGTATTAATGAGTGTTTTTTTAGCTTCGAGGCCTGTGAAAAAAAATGCGGGTAAAAAACTCTTCCTTTCAATTGGCGTTTTTGGGATTTGCATTTTAGTTTTTGCATTATCTAGAAATTATATTTTGTCATTTATTATGTTGATGTTAGCTGGTGCTTTTGATGAAATAAGTGTCATTATTAGAACTACAATTGTACAAATGTATTCACCAGAAAACATGAGAGGAAGAATTGAAGCGGTTAGTAAGATTTTTATTGGCTCTTCTAATGAGATAGGCGCTTTTGAATCAGGTTCTGCAGCAAGGTTAATTGGGTTGGTTCCATCGGTAGTTGCGGGAGCTTGCGTTACATTAGTAGTTGTTGCAACTTGTTTTAAATTTATGCCGAAAATTAGAAATCTCGAATTTGAATAAATTAATACATTGATAAAATTAGTTGGCATAGAAAAGTCCTATACCATTGCAAAATCTAAAATGCAGGTATTAAGAGGAATAGATTTAAATATCGAGAAAGGAGAATTGATTTCTATTATGGGTTCTTCTGGCTCTGGAAAAAGTACTTTATTGAATATACTTGGTATACTTGATAATTACGACTCTGGTAATTATTATTTAGATGGTACCCTAATTAAAAATTTAAACGAAACAAAAGCTGCTTATTACAGAAATAGAATGGTTGGTTTTGTTTTTCAATCTTTTAATCTTATTTCATATAAGAATGCCCTTGAAAATGTAGCATTGCCTTTATACTACCAAAAGGTATCTCGTAAAAAAAGAAATATTATTGCAATGGAGTACCTCGATAAAGTTGGGCTTAAGGAATGGGCAAACCACCTACCGAGTGAATTGAGTGGAGGACAGAAACAAAGAATAGCTATTGCTCGCGCATTAATTGCTAAGCCATCCGTTATTTTAGCAGATGAGCCAACGGGTGCGCTAGATACTCAAACATCGATGGAGGTAATGCAAATAATTAAAGATGTAAATAATGAAGGTATAACAGTTGTTATTGTAACTCATGAAAATGATATTGCAGAGTTAACTCAACGTACAATTCGGTTAAAGGATGGACTAATACTCTAGAATGAAAACTAAAAAAAACATAGCTATTTTTGCTTCTGGAGGCGGATCAAATGCTGAACAGCTTATACTTAAATCACAAACACAAAATTTGAATTTTAAAGTAAAACTTATTCTCACTAACAAAAAAACTGCAGGTGTTATCACTGTTGCCCACACCCTTGGAGTTCCTTGTTTTTATTGGTCCAATAAATGTATTGAAAATGAGGATAATTTAATCGCATTTCTAAATAATAATAATATTGATTTAATTGTGCTGGCTGGCTTTTTAAGGAAGATAACTGCAAAGCTAGTTGCTGCGTTTCCCAATAAAATAATAAATTTACACCCAGCTTTATTGCCTAAATATGGAGGTATTGGAATGTATGGTCATCATGTTCACGAAGCAGTTTTAAGCAATGCAGAAAAGCAAAGCGGCATTACTTTTCATTATGTAAATGAGCACTATGATGAGGGAAGTATCATTGAACAATTTAGTTTTGATATTGAAAAAAATGAAAATTTAGAAACCCTTCAAAAAAAGATTCAAGCAACAGAGCATTCAAATTTTTATAGAGTAATAAATAATTTTTGTAAATAATTATACTAATTTATGGTAGCAGTAGTAATGGGCAGTGCTTCAGATATGCCTGTAATGAATGAAGCAGTTGAGATTTTAAAGAATTTTGGAATTCCATACGAATGTACAATAGTATCGGCTCATCGCACTCCAAAGAGAATGTTCGAATTTGCTGAAACTGCAAAAAGTAAAGGTTTTAAAGTAATTATTGCTGGTGCAGGAGGAGCAGCTCATTTGCCCGGAATGGTTGCATCGCTAACCATCTTACCAGTAATTGGAGTTCCAATAAAATCCTCAAACTCAATTGATGGTTGGGATAGTATTTTAAGTATACTACAAATGCCAAATGGTGTTCCTGTAGCTACTGTGGCTCTTAATGCTGCCCAAAATGCT